>NZ_JAJEPW010000045.1:0-24667 GCF_020687045.1 Brotocaccenecus cirricatena | reverse complement strand
TACGGCGTCAGCCGCGCCAGCCGGAAATACAACAAAAGCCGGTCGTACATCTACTTCTGGAAGCAGCGCTGGGACGGGAGTGTGGCGTCTCTGGCCTGCCAGTCCAGACGCCCTCACAGCCACCCCAACCAGCACACAGAGGCCGAGCTAAAGCTCATCCGCGATATGCGCCGCCGCAATCCGTCGCTGGGCATGATCGAACTGTGGCACCGTCTGCGGAAGCGCGGCTACACCCGCTGTCCGGAGAGCTTGTTCCGCGTTATGCGCAAAATGGGGCTGTTTCCGGCCGAAAAGCCCAAAAATCCGTACAAGCCAAAGCCTTACGAGCAGATGACCTATCCCGGCCAGCGCGTGCAGGTGGATGTCAAGGTCGTCCCCCGCCGCTGTATCGCGGATCCGGAGCTGCGCCTGTTCCAGTACACCGCCATCGACGAGTTCACGAGGCTGCGTTTCCTGGCGGCCTACCCGGAGCAGTCCACCTATTCCTCGGCGGACTTCCTGCGCAGGCTGCGAGCGTGGTACGCCCGCAGAGGCATAGAAGTGGAGTGTGTCCAGACGGACAACGGCTTCGAGTTCACCAACCGTTTCTCCAACAGCAAGCGCGATCTGCCCACACTGTTCGAGAAAACTGCCGCCGAGCTGGGCATCCGTCACAAGCTGATCCGGCCCTACACGCCGCGCCAACAACTTGCCCATGAGACCCCTCCGCTGGCTCTCGCCTAATGAGTTCGCTGTCCAATATGTTTGACAAACCTACACGGGGGCGAAATGTTCAAAAAAAGGTAATGACTTTTCCCCTGCGATGGGTTACAATAGACCCACTTGAATCGTATTGGAGGAATTTCCCCTTGAAAAAGCTCTATACCGCGGTGGACCGCTTCTGCGCCCGGCACCCCCGCTTTGGTGTCCCGGACCTGATGCGCTGGATCGTCATCGGCAACGTGGCGGTGTACATTCTGATGCTGCTGACCATGCGCGCCGACGCCAACGCCCTGGCTTTCCTGTATCTGGACGGCGGCAAGGTCCTTCGGGGCGAGATATGGCGCATCATCACCTTCATCTTCGTCCCCGCCAGCAGCAGTCCCTTCTGGCTGGCCGTCAGTCTGTACTTCTACTACTGGATCGGCACCTCCCTGGAGCGCCAGTGGGGCACCGCCCGCTTCAACCTCTATTACTGGAGCGGCGTCCTGCTGACGGCCATCGTCACCATCGTGGCCTCCGCCATCTCCGGCACGGGCTATCCCGTGGGCGGCACGGAGTATGTGAACCTGTCCATGTTCCTGGCCTTCGCCTTCCTGTTCCCGGACACCCGGCTGCTGCTGTTCTTCTTCATCCCGGTGAAGATCAAGTGGCTGGCGTGGCTGGATATCGCGGTGTTCGTCATCGGCATCATCCAGTCCCTGCTGGTCGGCAGCTGGCTGGGGGCCATTCTGCCGGTGGTGGCGCTGCTGAACTTCCTGGTGTTCATCTGGCCCGCTATTGACGCCTTTGCCCGGCGGCAGAAATACCGCCATAACCCCCAGACGGTGAACTTCAAAAAGGCCGTCCGCCAACAGCAGCAGCAGCGGGGCTATCACCACAAGTGCGCCGTCTGCGGCCGCACGGACACGGACTATCCCGACCTGCAGTTCCGCTATTGCAGCAAGTGCGCCGGGTACCGCTGCTTCTGCCAGGACCACATCTTCTCCCACGTGCACTTCACCGAGGAGGACCAGTAATCCCCATAACGAGCTCCCCCGCCCGCAGGCAGCTTCGGCTGCCCCGGACGGGGGAGTTTATTTTTTATGCCTGCGAGCGGAACACGTCCTCAAACTCCTGGGCGGTCATGGTCTCATGCTGCAGCAGGAACTGGGCCACCTGGTCCAGCTGGGGGCGATACTGCTCCAGGATTTTCCGGCAGCGGCCATAGGCCTCGTCCATGATGCGGCGGATCTCCTGGTCCATCTCCGCCGCCGTCTCCTCGGAATAGGGGCGGGTCTGGGCCATGGACTTGCCGATGAACACCTCGTCGTGTCCGGCGTCGAAGGCCGCGTTGCCCATGCGGTCGGACATGCCGTAGGTCCCCACCATCTTCCGGGCCATCTGGGTGGCCCGGCTGATATCGTTGGAAGCGCCGGTGGAGATATCCCCCAGCACCAGCTGCTCCGCCGCCCGGCCGCCCAGCAGCCCGGCGATGTTGTCCAGCAGATAGCTGCGGGAGAGGTACGACCGGTCCTCGTCCGGCAGATAGATGGTCATGCCCCCTGCCTGGCCCCGGGGCACGATGGTGATCTGGTGCACCGGGTCCAGATCCGGCAGAGCGTGCATCACCACGGCGTGACCCGCCTCGTGATAGGCGGTGAGCCGCCGCTCATGCTCGGGGATCACCCGGCTGTGCTTCTCCGGCCCGGCGATGACCTTGATCACGGACTTCTGCAAATCGTCCATGGTGATGGCCTTCTCGTCCCGCCGCCCGGCCAGCAGAGCCGCCTCGTTCAGCAGGTTTTCCAGGTCCGCCCCGGTGAAGCCGGAGGTACCCTTGGCCAGCTTGTCCAGGTCCACGTCCTCCGCCAGGGGCTTGTTCCGGGCGTGAACGGCCAGGATGTCCCGGCGGCCCTTGATATCCGGCAGTCCCACATAGACCTGCCGGTCAAAGCGGCCGGGCCGCAGCAGGGCCGGATCCAGAATGTCCACCCGGTTGGTGGCCGCCAGGACCACCACGCCCTCGTTGGCGGTGAAGCCGTCCATTTCCACCAGCAGCTGGTTCAGGGTCTGCTCCCGCTCGTCGTGGCCGCCGCCCAGGCCGCTGCCTCTCTGGCGGCCCACGGCGTCGATCTCGTCGATGAAGATGATAGCGGGGGAATTCTGCTTGGCCTGGCGGAACAGGTCCCGCACCCGGCTGGCACCCACGCCCACATACATCTCCACAAAGTCGGAGCCGGAGATGGACAGGAATTTCACCCCCGCCTCACCGGCCACGGCCTTGGCAAGCAAAGTCTTGCCGGTGCCCGGAGGGCCCACCAGCAGCACGCCCTTGGGGATCCGCGCCCCCAGGGCCAGATACTTGTCCGGCTGGCGCAGGAACTCCACGATCTCCCGAAGCTCCTCCTTCTCCTCGTCCTCACCGGCCACGTCCTGGAAGGTGACCTTGCTGTCCTGGGGGGTGTCCTGCACCCGGGCGTCGCCGAAGTGGGACATCCGGTCCTGGGCCCCGCCGGGGCCTGCCCCGGTCATCCGGGCCATCAGGTTCATCAGCAGGATGAACCCCAGGATCACCAGCACATACGGCAGCAGGAGCTGCAGCCAGTTGGTGGAATGGTCGGCGTGATAGGTATAGTCCCGGATGATGCCCTGGTCGTGCTGCTGCTGCACCAGGTCGTTCAGATCGTCGTAAAACACCTGAAAGTCATACAGGTCGCAGCTGACGGTGCTGCCGTCGGACAGCTTGGCGGTGAGCCGGGTGTCGCTGATGGCGAACTCCTGCACCTTTTCGTCCAGAAACAGCTGCCGCACCTGGGCATAGCTGACGGCGTCCTGACTGCGCAGGCCCGAGGCCAGGTAATACACCAGGCACATGGCCAGCAGCACCAGCAGGACGGCCCCCCAGCTGAATCTTCTCTTGTTGGCGGTCAAATAAAGGCCCCCTCTCTTTTAATGGATCACCCGGACGCCCCGCCAGCTGTTGTCCGGCAGCACCGATATCCCCACCATTACCTTGGCCCGGATGTTGTCCACGGAGATATACGGCTGCTTCCAGAAGCGGGCGTCGTTGGAGCCGGTGCGGTTGTCGCCCATGAAGAACACGCAGCCCTCCGGCACCAGGAAGCTGGCGCTGCACTGGGTGATGCCCTGCCGGGGCAGGTACGACTCATCCAGCATCTCGCCGTTGATATAGGTATACCCGTCCTGGAAGGTGATCTCGTCCCCGGGCAGGCCCACCACGCGCTTGACCAGCAGCTTGCCCAGCTCATCGCTCCAGAAGGTGACGATGTCCCCCCGCTGGGGCGTGGGGTCCGACACCATATACGGCAGCTGCCACGAGATCAGCAGCGTGTCCTCGGGAATGGTGGTCTCCATGGAGCCGGAGGGCACCCAGCTCAGCTGGAAGATCACCTTGAACAGCACCACGATGACCGCCACGGTGACGATCAGATATCCCCAGTTGTTCCAGAAGCCGCCCCGGGACTCCGGGGCCAGACGCTTGCCCCCCACGGGGCGCTTTTCATGTTCCTCCACGGCGATGCTCCTCCCTTCGCTCCCCCTCTGGCGGATTGGAATTACTTGCTATAGACCTCCGGCTTCAGCACGCCGATATAGAGCATGTTGCGGTACTGCTGGCAATAGTCCAGGCCGTAGCCCACCACGAACTCGTCGGGCACCACAAAGCCGGACAGGTCGGCGGTGATGGCCTTCTCCCGGCGGGCGGGCTTATCCAGCAGGGTGACGATGGTGATGCTCTTGGCCCCCTTGGCCAGCATGTAGTCCTTCAAAAAGGCCAGGGTGTTGCCGGAGTCCAGAATGTCCTCCACCACGATGATGTCCCGGCCGGAGATATCCCGCTGCAGGTCCCGGGTGATCTGGACGCAGCCGGAGGACTTGGTGGCGTTTTTATAAGAGGACAGGCCGATGAACTCCACCTCGCTTTTCAGCTGAGCGGCCCGGACCAGGTCCGCCATAAAGATGAAGCAGCCGCTGAGAACCCCCACAAACATGGGGTTCTTGTCGTGGAACCGGTCATACAGCTGGTCTCCCAGCTCCCGGATGCGGGCGTGAATCTCGTCCTCGGTGACGAGGACCTTCAGGATATCCTGATCCATGTTGCTCTTAGCCATTGCGGTTTCCTCCATTTGTTGTTACGGTGATCTCCATATTTTGGCCGGACTCCTCCGGCAGAAATTCCATGTCCGTGCCCACGCCCCACACGGCGGCGGGCCGGTCCCCGACGCACAGCACCGGGATGCGCTGCCGCAGCTCCGGAGGGACTCCCCGGTCCGCCAGCAGGCGCTTGACGCTGCGCCCGCCCCGGCTGCCGGGAAGGGTCAGCCGCTGGCCCCCGGTATAGGGGCCCACGGACAGCGCACCGTCTATCTTATCACAGTTCAGAACAATTGTATCGCTTCTGCGAGAAAAATTTCCGGCGGTTTTCCGAACGGAAATTGTGTATTCTCCCCAAAAATTCTTCCCTGGGTGCAGGACCACGGGGGCAAGCGGCGGCCCGGGGGGCAGAAGCGTCAGCGTCTCCCCCCGGCACACGGCGCAGGCCCTGGCCGGCAGGGTCAGCATACCGCCCCCCTCCAGCAGATCGGCCAGCGCCCGATAGTGGGCGGCGGTGAAGTCCTTCTTCCCCACCGGCAGCCGCTCCGCCAGCAGGCGCAGGGCCCGCAGCCGCAGCACCTCCGGCGCTGACCGCAGCCGCTGCCGCCCGGCGGTAAGCCCCGCCGCAGGCAGATAGTCCGCCGCCAGGGAATCCAGAAATGCGTCCTCCTGCCGCAGCAGCTCCGCCGTGCGGCAGATGTTGGCGGCGGCCCCGTCGTGAAGCTCCGCCAGCCGGGGCATGACCTCCCGGCGCAGCAGGTTCCGCCGCAGGGCGGTGTCCCGGTTTGTCTCATCCTCCACGTGGGACAGACGGTGGACTTCCAGGTATGTCTCGATGTCCTCCCGGGAGGTTTCCAGCAGAGGCCGGACGATCCGGCCCCGCACCGGGGGGATCCCCGCCAGGCCCTGCATCCCGGTGCCCCGGACCAGGTTCAGCACCACCGTCTCCGCCTGGTCGGCGGCGTGGTGGGCGGTGGCGATGCGCTGGGCCCCCAGCCGGTCCGCCGTGCGGCGGAAGAAGTCGTACCGGGCCATGCGCCCGGCCTCCTCCAGCCCCACGCCCCGCTCACGGGCCAGGGCGGGCACGTCCGCCCGCTCCACCGTCAGGGGAACGTCCAGACTGCGGCACAGTTCCTCCACAAAGGCCACGTCCCGGCCCGCCGTGGGCCGCTGACCGTGGTCCAGATGGGCTGCCGCCACGGTGAAATCCCGGGGCATGGCGGCCAGATAGTGCAGCAGGCACACGGAGTCCCGCCCGCCGGACACGGCCACCAGCATCACCCCGCCGGAAGGCGGCAGCATATGCCACCGCTCCATAAACGGGCGCAGGTCCATCAGCTCTCCTCCTGATAGCGGTTTTCCAGGGTGCCGAAGGAGGTGTATTCCGGCAGCCACCGCAGCTCCACCTTGCCGGTTTCCCCGTGGCGGTTTTTGGCCACGATGCACTCGGCAATGTTGCGTTTTTCGGAATCGGAATTGTAATAATCGTCCCGGTACAGGAACATCACGATGTCCGCGTCCTGCTCGATGGCGCCGGACTCCCGGAGGTCGGACAGCATGGGCCGCTTATCGTCCCGCTTCTCGTTGGCACGGGACAGCTGGGACAGGCACAGCACCGGCACCTGCAGCTCTTTAGCCATGATCTTCAGCATACGGCTGATGTCCGACACCGCCTGCTGGCGGTTTTCGCCGCTGTAGCCCTTGCCTCCGGCGGAGGTCATCAATTGCAGGTAGTCGATGACCACCAGGCCCAGGTCGTCCAGCCGCCGGCACTTGGCGTTCATATCCGCCACCGTCAGCAGGGGGTTGTCGTCAATGCGGATGTCCAGGCGGCTGAGGGTGGAAGCCCCCTCGGCAATGCGGACCCAGTCGCTCTCCCGCAGGTTCCCGGTGACCAGCCGGGTGTTGTCGATAAGCCCCTCCCCAGCCAGCAGCCGGGTCACCAGCTGCTCCCGGGACATTTCCAGGGAGAACACGGCCACGGTTTTCCGGCTGGCCTTGGCGGCGTTCACCGCCACGTTCAGGCCCATACTGGTCTTGCCCATACCGGGGCGGCCGGCCAGCAGCAGCAGGTCCGACTTATTCAGGCCGTTGATCTTCCGGTCCACGTCGGAAAAGCCGGTGGTCAGGCCCGGCATGGTCTCGCCGCCTGCGGCGGTAAGCTCCCCCAGCCGTTCCAGCACCGCCTGCAGCACCATGCTGATGGGCACCATGTTCTGGGCGCTGCGGCCCCGGCGGATGGCATAGATTTTCTGCTCCGCCGCCTCCAGAACGGCGTTGGCCTCGCCGGTGCCCTCCTGGACCATGGCGGTGATGTCCGCCGCGGCGGAGGCCACCGCCCGCAGCAGGGCCTTTTCCCGGACGATCTTCACATACTCCATGACGTTGGCGCTGGTGGGGGTCACCTCCATCAGCTGGACCAGATACCCCCGGGTGTCGTCGGTATACAGGCCGCTGCGCTCCATCTCCCCGGCCACGGTAACGCCGTCGATGGGCTTGGAGTACACGAACATGGAATAGATGGTCTCGAAAATCTCCCGGTTCTGGCGCAGGTAGAAGTCCTCGGGCTGGAGCTTGTCCATCACGTCCTTGACGCAGTCGGCGTCGATGAGCATGGAGCCCAGCACCGCCTGCTCCGCCTCCGGGGAGTGGGGCGCCTGGCGGATCAGTAATTCATCCACGGAAACAGCTCCTTTCGTTGGGCGCTTTCGCTCCCGGTTACTTGGCCTCGCAGACCAGAACGTTCACCAGGCCGCTGATCTCGAAGCCCAGCTTGGCCTTGACCTGATAGCTGCCGAAGGACTTGATGGCGTCCGGCAGCACCAGCTTCTTGCTGTCCAGCTCCAGGCCAAACTGCTCCTTCAGGGCGGAGGAGATCTCCTTGGTGGTGACGGAGCCGAACAGCTTGCCGCCCTCGCCGCCCTTGCAGGGGATCTTCACCTGGATGCCCTTGAGCTGCTCGGCGATGGCCTGTGCCGCCGCCTTGGCCTCGGCGTCGGCCTTGGCCTTGGCCTTTTCCTGCAGGCGCATGGTGTTCATGGCGTCGGCGGTGGCGGGGATGGCGTCGCCCTTGGGCAGCAGGAAGTTGCGGGCATAGCCCTCGGCCACCTCGATCATCTGGCCCTTCTTACCCTTGCCCCGGATATCCTTCTGCAAAATCACTTTCATGGTTGGTTCCTCCTATTGTGTCATATGATTTCTTATTTTTCAAAATACTCGTCGATGGCCCGCAGCAGCGCCGTCCGGGCCACGGCGATATCGGGGACGTTCAGCTGTCCCCCGGCGGTGGTGGAATTGCCGCCGCCGCCCAGGGCCTCCACGATCACCTGCACGTTGACCTCCCCCAGGGACCGGGCGGAGATATACACCCCCTGGTCCTTGGGATACAGGACAAAGGAGGCCCGGATGCCCTTCAGGGTCAGCAGCTCATCGGCGGCCTTGGCGGCCGTCACCCGGTCGCAGGTGGTGTCCAGGGCCGCCACCGCCAGATCCCCGCGGTACAGCTGGGCCTGCCGGATAATGTCGTACCGGGCGATCATGGATTTCAGGTCCCCCTGGAACATCCGCTGCACGTCGGAGGTATCGGCCCCGGCCCGGCGCAGATACGCCGCCGCCTCAAAGGTGCGGCCGCCGGTGCGGTTGGTGAAGTTCTTGGTGTCCAGCACGATGCCCGCCAGCAGGGCCTCCGCCTCGCATTTGAGGATGTCCCCCGGCTCCACCAGGTACTGCAGCAGCTCCGTCACCAGCTCCGAGGCCGACGAGGCGTAAGGCTCGTGATAGTTCAGGGCCATTTTCTCGATATAGCTGCTGCCCCGGCGGTGGTGGTCGATAACCGCCACCCGGTTGCAGGTCTCCAGCAGCTGCTCGGACTCCACGCTGCCGGGGCGGTTGGTATCCACCACCACCAGCAGGGTGCCGGGCTGCACCTTCAGAAACGCCTCGCTGCCGGTGAGGAAGGCTCCGTGATACTCCGGCTGCTCCACCAGCTTGCGCAGGATGGGGTGGGCGGCGTTGTTCTCGGTGTCGATGACGATCTGGCACTTTCTGCCCCGCTTGCGGGCGATGCAGCACACGCCTGCCGCCGCGCCCAGGGAGTCCATGTCCGCATAGCTGTGGCCCATGACGTACACCTGCCGGGCGTCGTCCATCAGCTCGCCCAGGGCGTTGGCCATGACCCGGGATTTCACCTTGGTGCGCTTTTCGGTGCTCTTGGCCCGGCCGCCGTAAAACTGGAAGTTCAGCCGGTCCTTCACCACCGCCTGGTCGCCGCCCCGGCTCAGAGCCATCTCCAGGGCCAGGGACGCGTTTTTGAACAGGGCGTCGAAGCTGTCGGCGTCCCGGCCCACGCCGATGGACAGGGTAGCCGCCACGCCGCCGGCCGCCACCTCCCGCACGGTATCCAGCACGGCGAAGCGGTGCTGGGCATAGTCGGAGTAGCTGCGCTCCTCGAACACGAACAGATACCGGTCCCGGTCATAGTGCAGCATCAGGCCGTCGGCCCCGGCGGACCACTGATCCAGCTTCTCCTCCAGCTGGGCCAGCACCGCCGATCGCTTGCTCTCCGGGCAGGCCTTCATCAGGTCCTCGTAGTTATCCACCATCAGGATGGCCACCACCGGCCGGGTCATCTGTAAGGTCTGGCGCAGCTGTTCGGAGTCGGTGACGTCCATCCAATAGGTGGTGGCCATGGTGGCGGGGGTATCCGGCGTGGGGCGGGTCAGACCGCCGTACACCCGATAGATCCGGTGGTTCCACACCACGTGCTCCGGGCACTCGTTTTTCCCCTCCATCAGCCAGCGGACGGAGAAGGTGGGCACCACGGCGTTGAGGTGGGCGTCAAACACGCCCTCCTTCTGCTCCGTCAGAGCCAGGAAGCCGTCGTTGCACCACACCACGGCCTGGGTGTCCATGTCGAACACCATCATGGGAAGCGGGGCAAAGAGCATGTTGCTGGACCGGGCGGAGTCCATGCCCCCGGTGAAGCGGTCCATGTACTGGCGCATGCTCTGCTGCACGGAGCGGCTGCGCCGCCGGGCGATGATCAGCAGCACCACCGCCGCCGCCCCCTCGCCGATGGCCAGCCGCACATCGAAGGGGATGGCCGCCAGGGCAAACAGCACCAGGCATATGAAATACAGGGTAACGTTGGTGCGCAGGATATTGGTGAGCTTTTTGTTCAAGGGTGTTCCCTCCCTCAGGCATACAGATCCACTTTACAATAGTTGATTTTCTATTATAGCATATCTTCCCGCCGTTCACAATGGATTTTCCGGGGATTTTTTGCCCCTGTCGAAGGCCCGGGGAAAAAAGCGAAGGGAAACACTGTACAAACCCGGATGAATGTGCTATACTATGTATAATCGTTCCGGCCCACAGGCCGGAGACGGACGTTTTTGTATGCTGAGCGGGGGCGGCGGGCCCTCGCGTTCATGTATAACCGGGACGCGCCGGAGGTCCACTCCCTCCCTGCGCCTCCCTCCCCTTTTCCACCACGGCAGACGGGCGCTCCTTCCGGGCGCCGGCGGCGATGCAGGGCCGCCGGGCGGACGGATGCGTCCCGGTTTTGGTGCGCCCATTTTCCGGCGCACAGCCCTGGGGGAAAGGGCCGCACCATCCCATCAAATACTGAATTTCTAAAAGGAGAATCATCTGAAAATATGGCAGAAAAACTGAAAATCATCCCCTTGGGCGGTCTCAACGAGATCGGCAAGAACATGACCGCCTATGAGTACGGCGGCGAGATCATCGTGGTGGACTGCGGCATGGCCTTCCCCGGCGACGATATGTACGGCATCGACTGCGTGATACCGGACGTGTCGTATCTGGTGAAGAACAAGTCCCGTCTGCGGGGCCTGTTCATCACCCACGGCCACGAGGACCACATCGGGGCCATCCCCTATGTCCTCAAGCAGATCAACCTGCCCATTTACTGCACCCGCTTCACCGCCGGGCTGATCCGGCTGAAGCTCCAGGAGCACCGCCTGCTGGACAGCACGAAGCTTGTGACCGTGGAGGCCGGGCAGACGGTGAAGGCCGGAAAGTTCCAGGTGGAGTTCATCCATGTGAACCACTCCATCGCCGACTCCGTGGCCTTCGCCATCCACACCCGCATGGGCACCGTGGTCCACACCGGCGACTTCAAGATCGACTCCACCCCCATCGACGGGGAGGTCATCGACCTGGCCCGGTTCGGCGCTCTGGGCAAGGAGGGAGTCCTGGCCCTGCTGGCGGACTCCACCAACGTGGAGCGCCCGGGCTATACCATGAGCGAGCGCACCGTGGGCAAGACCTTCATCCGACAGTTCACCGGGTGCAAAAAGCGCATCATCGTCACCACCTTCGCCAGCAACGTCCACCGCATCCAGCAGGTCATCGACGCTGCCGCCGCCTGCGGGCGGAAGGTGGCCGTCACCGGCCGCAGCATGGAGAACATCATGAAGGTGTCCACGGAGCTGGGCTATATGAAGCTGCCCAAGGGCACGGTGATGGACATCAACCGCATCAAGGGCCTGCCGCCTCAGCAGCAGGTGATCATCACCACCGGCAGCCAGGGCGAGGAGATGAGCGCCCTGTACCGCATGGCCTTCTCCACCCACAAGCAGATTGACATCGGCCCCCAGGACAAGGTCATCATCTCCGCCTCCGCCATCCCCGGCAACGAGGTGACGGTGGGCCGGGTCATCAACGAGCTGTTCCGCAAGGGAGCCGACGTGGTGTATGACAAGGCGGACATGCTGCACGTGTCCGGCCACGCCTGCCAGGAGGAGCTGAAGATCATCCACGCCCTGACCCGTCCCCGCTTCTTCATCCCCCTCCACGGGGAGCAGCGGATGCTGCAGATCCACAAGCGGGTGGCGGAGTCCATGGGCATGGACCCCAACAACATCTGCGTGGCGGAAAACGGCTCCGTCATTGAGCTGACCACCAAGCACATGAAGTGCGAGGCCTCCGTTCCCGCCGGCGAGGTCTTTGTGGACGGCTCCGGTGTAGGCGATGTGGGAGCCGTGGTCCTCAACGACCGGAAGCTCCTGGCCGAGGACGGCATGGTGGTCATCGTGCTGCCCATGTCCTCCCACGATCACCAGCTGCTGTGCCAGCCGGAGATCGTCACCCGGGGCTTTGTATATGTAAAGGAGTCCGAGGAGCTGCTGCAGGAGCTGCGGGACATTGCCCAGAACGCCGTGGACGGTATGTCCGCCCGGCGGCGGAAGGACCAGGGCGAGGTCTGCAAAACCGTGCGCGCCGCCGTCAGCAGCTATCTGTTCAAGCACACCAAGCGCAGCCCCATGGTGATCCCCATGGTGACTATGCTGTAAAAAAACGATATCACCGCAAAAAACGCCCGCTGGCCATGTGCCAGCGGGCGTTTCTGCGATTATTCGGCATCTCCCCCGCCTTACAGCAGCACCGGAACCGGGCGGTCCATTTCGATGCTGCCGGGGGTCACGCGGCAGGAATAGGCGGCGATCTCCACCCCCGCCCGGGCCGCCTGGCGCAGGGCCTGGCCGAAGGCCGGGTCCGTGTCGTCATTGGGGGCAAAGTCCAGGGCGTTTTCCATCTGGATCACGAAAAACGCCGTGGCCTGATAACCCTCCTCCACCGCCCGGATCAGCTCGTGCAGGTGCCGGGTACCCCGCTCCGTGGGGGCGTCGGGGAAGCGGCAGCGGCCGTCCTGCTCCAGGGTCACGCCCTTCACCTCCACCAGGTGATGGCCGTCCAGGCAGAAGTCCAGCCGGGACCGGCCGTACCGCACCTCGGGGCGGATATCGGCCCAGCGCTCCCGGGCCCATTGGGCGAACACCCGGTTGGGGGCCTGGGCGTCCATGTTGATGAGCTTCCCGCCCTTGTCGGCGGCGATCAGGTCCCAGGCGGTGCGGCGGTTGGGGTTGGTTCCCCGCTCCAGATATACCGTGGCCCCGGGTACCAGCAGC
Source organism: Brotocaccenecus cirricatena (assembly GCF_020687045.1). Lineage (NCBI taxonomy): Bacteria > Bacillati > Bacillota > Clostridia > Eubacteriales > Oscillospiraceae > Brotocaccenecus > Brotocaccenecus cirricatena. The sequence goes on along the minus strand of NZ_JAJEPW010000045.1, from coordinate 11,942 downwards.
TCCCGGCACCGGCCGGTGTTTTTCACATGGCACTCCACCGTCTGCTCCCCCAGCTGCACCCGGGCGATGAACCGGTTGGGGCGGCTGAGAAACACGGCGGGGACCACGCAGCCGTACTGCATTATTCCACGGTGACGCCCCGCTCAGCGAAGCCCCGGACCATCAGGTCAAGGTCCGGCTCGATGTGCAGGGGCTCACCGGCGGACTTGATGGCGTTGGCCACGTCCTTCAGGCCGTTGCCGGTGACCACGGACACCACGGTGGCGTCCTTTTCAATAAGGCCCTGCTCACAGGCCTTCTTCAGGGCGGCGGCGCCGGTGACCCCGGCAGGCTCGCCGAACACGCCGCAGGTGCGGCCCAGCAGCCGCTGGGCGGCCAGAATCTCCTCATCAGTGACGCAGACGGCCAGGCCGTTGGACTCCCGGATGGCGGCCAGGGCCTTGTCGGCATTCCGGGGCACGCCCACGGAGATGGAGTCGGCGATGGTGTTCTCCTCCATGGGCTCCCAGGGCTTGTTCTCCTGGATGGCCCGGTTGATGGGATAGCAGCCGTAGGACTGGGCGGAGATCAGACGGGGCAGCTTGTCGATGAAGCCGATGGCATACAGATCCTTGAAGCCCTTCCACACACCGGCGATGGTGCAGCCGTCGCCCACGGAGATGGCCAGATAGTCGGGCATCTCCCAGTTCAGCTGCTCGGCGATCTCCAGGGCCACGGTCTTCTTGCCCTCGGACAGATAGGGGTTGATGGCGGCGTTGCGGTTGTACCAGCCGTACTTCTCAATGGCCTGGGCGGACATCTTGAAGGTCTCCTCATAGTTGCCCTTGACGGAGATGACATTGGCGCCGAAGATCATCAGCTGGGCCACCTTGCCCTTGGGGGCCCGCTCGGGAACGAAGATATAGGTCTTGAAGCCCGCGGCGGCGGCGTTGCCCGCCAGGGAGGAGGCGGCGTTGCCGGTGGAGGAGCAGGCGATGGTCTTGGCCCCGGCCTCATAGGCCTTGGCCACGGCCATGGCGCTGGCCCGGTCCTTCAGGCTGGCGGTGGGGTTCTGGCCGTCGTCCTTCACCCACAGCTTCCTGATGCCCAGCAGCTCCGCCAGCTTCGGCTCCTCGTACAGGGGGCTCCAGCCCACCCGCAGGGGGGTGTCGGGGGTGGTCTCCTCCACCGGCAGCAGCTCGCGATAGCGCCACATGGAGCGGTTTTCCCGCCGGGCCAGCTTCTCCTTGGTCAGAACGGTCTTGATATAGTCATAGTCGTACACGATGTCCAGAATGCCGCCGCATTCGCAGTTGGTCAGGTCGGGCTTGGCCTCATACGTCCGGCCGCAGCGGACGCACTTGCCGTATTTCACGTTTTTCATGGTGTTTACCTCATTTACAAAATAATTTTAATCTTCGTCATCCTGCAAATTTTCCAACGCCACCCGCACCGCCTCCACCACGAAGGCGGAAAAAGTGCAATCCTGTCCACGGATGGCATCCTCCACCCGTTCGATCAAATCATTGGGAAAACGAATGCTTTTATTGGTGGATGACGGTGTTTTGGGGATTTTGAATTTCATCGCAAGCACCTCGCAATACATTTGTCATACATATGGTATTGCATTTTGCCGCGAAATCATGCATTATATATGTAGCACAAAATATAATGCAAGGAGGATATTCAAATGTCGGAAAATATGCAGCAGGAGTTCCCGGCCTATTACACCGCCCTGTGCGCCCGGGTGGCGGACGCCATCGACGCATTGGAGCAGCAGAATTACGGGGCCGCAAGAGATGTATTGATTTCGGGAATGCAGGAGGCGGAGGAGATCATCCTGACACAGGTGGATGGATCCCCGGCGAAATAAAACATTCGTCCTCCGCCCACCGGGCGGGATTATGGTTGGTGCATGGAATAAAAATCAGGGCGGGGCAAAGCCCCGCCCTGAGGCGTTATCGGAAAGCGATTTTTTACAGAGCCTTCAGCAGGCCGGTGGCCTCATTGAACTCGTTGATCAGCTCGTCCAACTCCTTGACCTGGGCGTGGACCACATCCCAGGTGCCCTTGGTGTCGTACCACTGGGCGTTCAGGTCCTCCACGGTCATGCCCTGCTGCTCCACCCAGGTGTAATACTTCAGGTTGTGGACCCGCTTACGCTCGGTGTAGGTCAGCTCCAGCATGCTGTCGGTCTTCAGGTCCAGCATATGACGGGCATGATCCATGGCGGCCTCATGAGCGTTGTATGCGCCGTGCTGCTGGTTCAGCTCGTCCACCCGGGACTGATACATAGCGGCGGAGTCGGTGAGGACGGTGCCCACCACGTCGTTCTCGGTAAGCTCATAGTACTTGGCCATCTTGATGCAGCACAGGACGTTGGCAATGCCGGAGATGCCCAGCCAGGCCATCTTCTCCACTTCCTCGTCGCTCATGCCCAGCTCGTTCTTCATGTAGGCCTTGCCGTCGGCGGTGTTGAACAGGCGCAGCAAGCGCTGGGAATCCTCGTCGTCGATGGCGATGGCCATGTCGGTGTTCTTCACGTTGTGGATCCAGGGGATGTGCTTGTCGCCGATGCCCTCGATGCGGTGGCCGCCGAAGCCGTTGTCCAGGATGGTGGGGCACTGCAGTGCCTCGCCCACGGCCAGCTTCAGGTGGGGATAGCGCTCCTTCAGCAGGTCACCGGCGGACATGGTGCCGGCGGAACCGGAGGTGAAGCAGGCGCCGGCGAAGTTCTGGCCGGGCTTCTTCACGGCCTCGAACAGCTCGGCCAGAGCGTAGCCGGTGACGTTGTAGTGCCACAGGGGGTTGCCCATCTCGGCGAACTGGTTGAAGATCATCATAGTGGGATCCTTCTTCAGTTCCCAGGTCTTGTCGAAGATCTCCTTGACGTTGGACTCGCAGCCGGGGGTGGCGATGATCTGACCGGCGATGGACTTCAGCCAGTCGAAGCGCTCCTTGGACATATCCTGGGGCAGGATGGCCACGGACTCGCAGGCCAGCAGCTTGGAGTTGAAGGCGCCGCCGCGGCAGTAGTTGCCGGTGGAGGGCCAGACGGCGTGGTGATAGGTGGCGTCGAACTGACCGGTGACCAGGCGGGGGGCCAGGCAGCCGAAGGAGGCGCCCACCTTATGGCAGCCGGTGGGGAACCACTTGCCGGACATGGCGATGATGCGGCAGGGCACGCCGGAGAGCTTGCTGGGGATCTCCACATAGTTGGGCACCGCCTGGAACAGGCCGCCCTGCTCCTTGGCCTCGTTGTGCCAGGAGATACGGAACAGGTTCACGGGGTCCACGTCCCACAGGCCGGTGTGGCTGAGCTTGGCCTTGATCTTCTCGGGGATCAGGTCGGGGTTCTGCATCTGGGCGATGGTGGGGATGATGATGTGGTTCTCCTTAGCCTTCTGGATATTGTGCTCCAGGCCGGTCTTGTTGATGGTCAGATCGATCATGTTTTCTTTTCCTCCTGATTTATTTGTCTCCGTCTTTGTTTGCGTCGATATAAGAATAAAGGGTATATTTGGAAATACCGAAGTATTTTGCCACCTTGTCGCCGGACTTGGTCACCAGGAACGCGCCGGCCTCGTTCAGAAAGCGGATGGCCCGGACCTTGTCGTCCTTGTTCATCAGGGCCACGGGCTTGCCCACCAGGGCCACGGACTGCTCAATGAGCTCATCCAGAACGTGGTTGACGTTGATGATGCGCTCCGGCTCCGTCTGCTCCTTGTCCTGGGTGGACAGCAGGTCGCCGATGGTGCTCTGGATCATCATCAGCCCCGACACGTCGTAGTTGATGGAGAAGATGGCCGTCACGGCCCCCCGCCGGTTGCGGATATACAGCGTGGAGGACTTGAGGATCTTGCCGTCCGGCGTCCGGGTCAGATAGCACAGGTGGTCCCGGGGGTGCTCGGCCTGGGTCGCCATCTGATCCAGCACCACCTGGGACGCTCCGTCGCCCACCTTGCGGCCGGACACATGGCCGTTTTCAATGTGGACAATGGAGTGGTCCGGATGATTGCTGGACACATCGTGGATCACTACCTCACAGTTGCTGCCGAACTGCGCGGCGATGCCCGCCGCCAGCTGCTTGAGCATTTCCAAACGTTTTTCCTCCATAGCCCACCTCTCCGCAATTTTTCTACACCCCCATGATACCACACTTTTTTCAGAAATCAACGGCTTTCCCAAAAAAATTTTTAGGAATCCAGATTTTTTGTTTGACATCTGCGTTCTCTGTGATATGATAGGAGCACAGAGAACAAATCTCCCCCCTGTTGAGACAGAAAATAAGGAAAGCAAACGGAGGTAACACCATGAATTTCGAAGCCATCAAAAAGGCCGCTCAGGACTATCGTCCCGCTATGGCCAAGTTCCTGCGGGACATGATCGCCATCCCCTCGGAATCCTGCCAGGAAGAGGGCGTCGTCCGCCGCATCGCCCAGGAAATGGAAAGCCTGGGGTATGACAAGGTGGAGTTCGACAAGCTGGGCAACGTCATCGGCTGGATGGGCACCGGCGACAAGATCATCGCCCTGGATTCCCATATCGACACCGTGGGCATCGGCAACATCGAGAACTGGGAGGCCGATCCCTATCAGGGCTATGAGACCGACGAGGTCATCTATGGCCGGGGCGGCTCCGACCAGGAGGGCGGCATGGCCGCCGCCACCTATGGCGCCAGGATCATGAAGGATCTGGACCTGATTCCCCAGGGCTACAGGATCATGGTGGTGGGCTCCGTTCAGGAGGAGGACTGCGACGGTATGTGCTGGCAGTCCATCGTCAATGAATATTTCAACGGTCCCGAGGACGCCCGGAACCAGGTGGAGTTCGTCATCTCCACCGAGCCCACCGACGGCGGCATCTATCGCGGCCATCGCGGCCGGATGGAGATCCGCGTGGACATGCACGGCGTGTCCTGCCACGGCTCCGCTCCCGAGCGCGGCGACAACGCCATCCACAAGATGGCCGAGGTGCTGCTGAACATCCGCGACCTCAACGAGAACCCCGCCGACGGCTCCACCGAGATCAACGGCCTGGTGAAGATGCTGGATCCCAAGTTCAACCCCGAGCACTATGAGGACGCCCGCTTCCTGGGCCGGGGCACCTGCACCACCAGCCAGATCTTCTACACCTCTCCCTCCCGCTGCGCTGTGGCCGACTCCTGCGCCATCTCCATCGACCGCCGCATGACCGCCGGCGAGACCTACAAGTCCTGCCTGAAGGAGATCGAGGACCTGCCCGCCTGCAAAAAGTACGCCAAGGACGTGAAGGTGTCCATGTATATGTATGACCGTCCCGCCTGGACCGGCCACGTCTACGAGACCGAGTGCTTCTTCCCCACCTGGATCAACAAGGAGTCCGCTCCCCACGTCCAGGCCCTGATCGACGCCCACCACGCCCTGTGGGGCACCGAGCGCATCGGCGCTGACGAGAAGGCCATGTCCACCCGCCGGGGCCGTCCCCTGACCGACAAGTGGACCTTCTCCACCAACGGCGTGTCCATCCAGGGCCGCTACGGCATCCCCTGCGTGGGCTTCGGCCCCGGCGCCGAGTCCCAGGCTCACGCCCCCAACGAGATCACCTGGAAGCAGGATCTGGTGACCTGCGCCGCTCTGTACGCCGCCGTTCCCGGCCTGTACAAGCCCGAGAACAAGGACGGCTCCGCCACCAGCTTCCGCCAGGAGCTCACCGGCAACGACATCAAGTAAGTCTGATTGAAAACAGCAGGCTGTATATATCAGAATACTCACACACATAAAATAAAGGAGAAAAATCACTATGAGCAAGACCATCGAGCTGGCACGCCATCTGGAGACTCTGCATATCAACGATATGTACAAGACCGACTTCTACTGGACCTGGGACAAGACCGACGACGAGATCGACGCTGTGTTCACCGTGGCCGACGCCCTGCGTGACCTGCGCGAGCGCAACAAGAGCACCCGGATCTTCGATTCCGGCCTGGGCATCTCCATCTTCCGCGACAACTCCACCCGCACCCGCTTCTCCTTCGCCTCCGCCTGCAACCTGCTGGGCCTGGAGGTGCAGGACCTGGACGAGAAGAAGTCCCAGATCGCCCACGGCGAGACCGTCCGCGAGACGGCCAACATGGTGTCCTTCATGGCCGACGTCATCGGCATCCGCGACGATATGTTCATCGGCGAGGGCCACAAGTATCAGACCACCTTCATGGACGCCGTGAAGGAAGGCTATCGCGACGGCATTCTGGAGCAGCAGCCCACCCTGGTGAACCTGCAGTGCGACGTGGATCACCCCACCCAGTGCATGGCCGATATGCTGCACGTCATCCACTACTTCGGCGGCGTGGAGAACCTGAAGGGCAAGAAGGTCGCCATGACCTGGGCCTATTCTCCCTCCTACGGCAAGCCCCTGTCCGTTCCCCAGGGCGTTATCGGCCTGTTCACCCGCTTCGGCATGGACGTGACCCTGGCTCATCCCGAGGGCTATGACGTGATGCCCGAGGTGGAGGAGGTGGCCCGCAAGAACTGCGAGAAGTACGGCTCCAAGTTCCACAAGACCAACTCCATGGCCGAGGCCTTCACCGACGCCGACATCGTGTATCCCAAGAGCTGGGCTCCCTTCGCCGCCATGGAGGAGCGCACCCGCCTGTACGCCCAGGGCGACAAGGACGGCATCGACGCTCTGGAGAAGAAGCTGCTGGCCCAGAACGCCCAGCACAAGGATTGGGCCTGCACCGAGGAGATGATGAAGCTCACCAAGGACGGCAAGGCTCTGTACCTGCACTGCCTGCCCGCCGACATCACCGGCCTGAGCTGCGCCGAGGGCGAAGTGGACAACTCCGTGTTCGACCGCTACATCGTGCCTCTGTACAAGCAGGCCTCCTACAAGCCCTATATCATCGCCGCCATGATCTTCCTGGCCCAGGTGAAGGATCCCGTCCGCGCCCTGATGGCCATGGACGAGGGCAAGGAGCAGCGTAAATCCTTCTGAATCCGGTAAAACTACATAGCGGGGGCGTTTTTGCCCCCGCTATCCCCGCTCATTCTGATTATTGAGAGGTAAAAGCACTATGTCCAAACGCATCGTCATCGCCCTGGGCGGCAACGCCCTGGGCAGCACCGCCGCCGAGCAGCTGGCCCTGGTCAGCAAAACCGCCAAGGCCATCGTGGACCTGATCGCCGAGGGCAACGAGGTGGTCATCGCCCACGGCAACGGCCCCCAGGTGGGTATGATCAACCTGGGCCTGTCCACCGCCGCCGAGGCCGGCGCCATCAAGGCTGACATGCCCTTCCCCGAGTGCGGCGCCATGTCCGAGGGCTATATCGGCTATCACCTGCAGCAGGCCATCGGCAACGAGCTGACCGCCCGGGGCATCCGGAAGCCCGTGGCCACCATCGTCACCCAGACCGTGGTGTCCCAGGACGACCCCGCCTTCCAGAATCCCACCAAGCCCGTGGGCGCCTTCTATGACAAGGAGACCGCCGACCGCATCGCCGCCGAAAAGGGCTATACCATGGTGGAGGACGCCGGCCGGGGCTATCGCCAGGTGGTCCCCTCCCCCAAGCCCTTTGACATCGTGGAGGCCGAGTCCATCAAGGCCCTGTTCAACGCCGGCCATGTGGTCATCGCCGTGGGCGGCGGCGGCATCCCCGTGGTGCGCAAGGACGGCAAGCTCTGCGGCACCCCCGCCGTCATCGACAAGGACTTCGGCAGCGAGCTGCTGGCCGAGCTGCTGGACGCCGACGTGCTGGTGATCCTCACCGCCGTGGAGCAGGTGGCCATCAACTTCAACAAGCCCGACCAGAAGGGTCTGGACGACCTGACCCCGGCCCAGGCCAAGGTCTATATGGACGAGAACCAGTTCGCCAAGGGCTCCATGCTGCCCAAGGTCCAGGCTGCGGTGAAGTTCGCCGAGTCCAAGGCCGGCCGCACCGCCCTGATCACCCTGCTGGAGAAGGCCAAGGACGGCATCGAAGGCAAGACCGGTACCCGGGTCCATCAGTAAAAATCTCCCCCCATTGCCCGCAGAGCGTCCCCCGCCCTGCGGGCAATGCCCTATCCCCCGCCATAAGCACGGCCAAGGGCTGCTGCCGGAATTTCCTATCGCCGGGGCGGTAATTTCTGCGATTCCGCCGGTTCTTTCCCCGAGCCGTTCGGTGGAATTGTAGCTTTCGGTGAAATTTTTGGCATTTATTGCATTTTTAGTTGAAATCCTTCCGAGAATCCTGTATAATACTACATAACATGTGAATGCCGGGGTGACCCGTTATTCAGGCGTGCGGCATATTTCGCACTTCTTTCAGCCGGACGCTACATATTAAAAGGAGGAAAAACAAAACATGAAAAAAGTCCTTGCAATGATCCTGGCTCTGGTCATGGCTCTGTCCCTGGTGGCCTGCTCCAACGGCGGCACCGACAAGCCCGATGACAACACCGAGACCAAGAAGATCAAGGTGGGTTTCATCACCCTGCACGATGAGAACTCCACCTATGACCTCAACTTCATCAACGCCGCCAAGGAAGCCTGCCAGACCCTGGGCCTGGTGGAGAATGAAGACTACTTCATCAAGAAGAACGTTCCCGAAGGCCAGGAGTGCTACAACGCTGCCGCCGAGCTGGCTGAGCAGGGCTGCAACATCATCTTCGCCGACAGCTTTGGCCACGAGTCCTTCATGATCGAGGCCGCCAAGGAGTTCCCCAACGTCCAGTTCTGCCACTCCACCGGCGTCCGCGCTCACACCGAGGGCCTGTCCAACTATCACAACGCTTTCGCCTCTATCTATGAGGGCCGCTACCTGGCCGGTATTGCCGCCGGTTTGAAGCTGAACCAGATGATCGCGGAAGGCAAGATCACCGCTGACAAGGCCAAGATGGGCTACGTTGGCGCCTTCACCTATGCCGAGGTTATCTCCGGCTACACCTCCTTCTTCCTGGGCGCTCGCTCCGTCTGCCCCACTGCCACCATGGAAGTGACCTTCACCGGCAGCTGGTACGATGAGACCGCCGAGAAGGAAGGCGCTGAGAAGCTGATCCAGAACGGCTGCGTCCTGATCAGCCAGCACGCTGACTCCATGGGCGCCCCCACCGCCTGCGAGAAGGCCGGTGTGCCCAACGTGTCCTACAACGGCTCCACCGTTTCCGTTGGCCCCAACACCTACATCATCTCCTCCCGCATTGACTGGGCTCCCTACTATGTCTACGCCATCCAGGCCGCTATGGACGGCAAGACCATCGACGCTGACTGGACCGGCACCCTGGCCACCAAGTCCGTGGTTCTGTCCGACCTGAACACCAACGTGGCCGCCGACGGCACCCAGGCCGCCATTGACGAGGCCATGAAGAAGCTGGAGAACGGCGAGCTGCACGTCTTTGACGTGTCCACCTTCACCGTCACCGGCGAGAATGTCACCGCCGACATGAAGACCGACGCCGAGGGCCACCTGACCTCCTACATGGCCGACGTGGACAACGACGCCAACATGGAGCATGACACCGAGGTCGTCCACGATGGTTACTTTGCCGAGTCCGAGAAGCGCTCCGCTCCTTACTTCGACATCGCCATCGACGGCATCGTCCGCCTGGACGTGAACTTCGGCTAAGTCACGGCTGAACCCGAAAGTGCGAACATAAGAATCCCGGCTGCTTTCGCAGCCGGGATTCTTTTATATTATGCTGTGGGTGCGCCGCAGGCCAGGTCGCAGATGGCTGCGGCGGCGTTGCGGGGGAACTCCTCCTCCCGGCGGCGCAGCATGGCCGTGGGGTCGATGGCCCCGCTGATGACACCGGACAGCAGCGGCTTCAGTTCCTCGTCGCTCTCCACCGCCAGGGCATAGCCCCGGCTCGTCATGAAGTCGATGTTGCGGCTTTCGCAGCCGGGCACCGCGTTGAGATACAGCAGCGGCGTCCGGGAGGCCACCGCTTCGGCGGTGGTAAGGCCCCCGGCCTTGGAGATCAGCAGGTCCGACGCCTGCATATAGGCGCACATCTGTTCCGTGAAACCCAGAACCCGGACCCGGGGATTGTCCACAAAGTCGTCGATCATCTGGCGGTGCATCCGCTGGTTGCTGCCGCACACCGCCACCAGCCGGTCCTCCGGCCCCAGCAGCCCCGCGATGCAGGCGGCGGTGGAGCGCAGGGGCCCGGCCCCCATACTGCCGCAGGCCAGGGTGAACACATGGCGGCAGCCCTCCAGCTCCAGCTGCCGCCGGGCGGCGTCCCGGTCCGGGGTCTGGCAGAACTGCCGCCGGATGGGGATCCCCGTGGGGAAGATGCGCTGGGCGGGCAGGCCCGCCGCCTGAAACTCCAGCGTCAGGGCCGGATGAGGGATGCAGATGCCGTCCAGCTGCAGCTCACCCACCCCGGGAGAGCAGGTGAAGTCCGTGGCCACGAACCAGGTGGGCATCCGCAGGCCGTAGCCGCAGCGCAGCTCCGTCATCATCATGGCCGGGAACACGTGCACGCAGATGGCCGCGTCGGCTCCCAGGTCCACCAGCGCCTCATACAGGGGGCCGATGCCCCGGATGCTGTTTTCATACAGCAGCGGCGAGGGGCGCTTCTCCTCCATGCGATAGCCCGCGCCGTACAGCTTGGGGGCATAGCGATAGGCAAAGTCGTGGCCCCGGCTGATCAGGTCCGCCGCCCCCTTGGGCAGAAAGTCCAGGGTGTTATAGGTCCTGCTCTCGTGTCCCCGGGCGGACAGCTCCTCCGCCAGGGCGGCGGCTGCGGCGTTGTGCCCGCCGCCGGTGTTGCAGGAGAGAATGGCAATTTTCATAGACGTTTTTTGTTCTCCTTCTCCGCCAGACGAAGCAGGCGGGGCCTGTTATAGCGCTGGATCAGGATGAAGCTGACGTTTCCCAGCAGGTTGTATACCAGCCACAGCGCCCATGACCACACGCTTTTCCACAAAAACAGCATACCCACAGACAGTACCACCAGCCAGCAGTGGACGCACTCGGCCACGCAGGTCTCCTGCACCAGGGACATGGGGTCCGCCGCCGCCAGCTTCTTTTTCACCATGTCCGGCATCAGGCGGCTCATGTCCGGCAGGCGGTCCTTCCAGCGGCGGATGTGCAGCTTGTTATATACCCGGCCGCCCTGCTCCCAGTCCCGGCAGCGATAGGGAGCCCGGTGGGGGTCAAACCAGCGGCGGGGCAGAGCCTGTCCCACCGGGTGGGCCAGAATGCCCAGGGCCGCCGCGTACAGGGCGGCCCGCCAAAAACCGTGCATATGCGGTCCTCCGTTCGTGTATTACTGTCTATCATACCAGACCGGACCATAAGAATCAAGCGGTGAAAAGTAAATTTTGTAATATTTTATATTAGATGCATGACCCCCCCGGCCCGCCGAGGGCAGCGGGCCCTACGGACCCGGCTCTCCCTCTGGGAGAGCTGTCACCGAAGGCGACTGAGAGGGCCTGTAGGGCGGCACTTTGGCGATTTCCATGTGCCTTGTGCCCTGCGAAAATAAACGGGACGCGCCCCGACGGGCGCGTCCCGTTTGTGTGGATGGCGAAAGTCTCACCGTTCCTCTCGGAAGTAGCTGAGGCCCAGACTTGCAGGAGGCTGCTTTGATTCCCTGTCCGGCCTTGGCCGGACAGGGAACCCGGATTTCATTTTCCTCCGGGCGGAATGAATCCGCCCTGCGGCAAGGTTTTGCTGCGCAAAACGCTTGGGACGCAGCTGCGCTGCGGGGGAAAAGCAGCAGACAGACGCCGGATGACGAAAGTCTTACCGCTCCTCTCGGAAGTAGCTGAGGCCCAGACTTGCAGGAGGCTGCTTTGATTCCCTGTCCGGCCAAGGCCGGACAGGGAACCCGGATTTCATTTTCCTCCGGGCGGAATGAATCCGCCCTGCGGCAAGGTTTTGCTGCGCAAAACGCTTGGGACGCAGCTGCGCTGCGGGGGAAAAGCAGCAGACAGACGCCGGATGACGAAAGTCTTACCGCTCCTCTCGGAAGTAGCTGAGGCCCAGACTTGCAGG
>NZ_JAJEPW010000044.1:0-25070 GCF_020687045.1 Brotocaccenecus cirricatena | reverse complement strand
ACAGGACATTGAGATTTATTATTCTTTTGTTGGCAAGGTGGACTTGCCCGAATAACCGCCCGACCTATCCGACACAAGAGCTAAGTGCCGGATAGGAACGGCAAAATTTTTTACACTTCTATTACTTCTTTATCACACATCAGTAAAAAGCCAGGGCATGAAACAGCTCATGGCGGGCGGCGGCGTTGCCCTTATCGGCGGTACCCTCGTACCTCTGCTTGCTGGACTGTTCGGTTAAGCGGCGGGGTTAGCCTATGCAGAGCATACTTGACGCGATTAACGAATGGATAAAGGAAATCCTCATTGGAGCCATTAACGGTAATCTGTCAACTATGTTCGGGGACGTAAACGAAAAAGTCGGAACTATCGCCGCAGAGGTAGGCAAGACCCCGCAGGGGTGGAACGCAGGCATATTTTCCATGATACAGAGCTTGTCGGAAAATGTGATTGTACCCATTGCGGGGCTTGTCATTACCTACGTTCTATGCGTGGAGCTTATCAGCATGGTAACGGAAAAGAACAATATGCACGATATTGACACGTTCATGTTCTTTAAGTGGTTTTTCAAGGCGTGGGTAGCGGTGTATCTCGTTACCCACACCTTTACTATCACTATGGCGGTGTTCGATATGGCGCAGCACGTTGTTTCCGGCGCGGCGGGCGTGATCGGCGGCGATACGAATATCGACGTTGACGCCGCCCTCTCGTCCATGCAAGCCGGACTTGACGCTATGGAAATCCCCGAACTGCTTTTGCTCGTTATGGAAACAAGCCTTGTGAGCCTTTGCATGAAAATCATGTCGGTGCTTATCACGGTTATCCTGTACGGCAGAATGATAGAAATTTACCTTTACTGTTCGGTATCGCCTATCCCGTTTGCAACTATGACCAACAGAGAGTGGGGACAGATAGGCAACAACTACTTAAAAGCCCTGTTCGCCCTCGGTTTTCAAGGCTTCCTCATAATGATATGTGTCGGCATTTATGCGGTTTTGGTTGGCAGCATGATTGTAGCGGATAACCTGCACAGCGCAATTTTCTCCCTTGCAGCCTACACCGTGATTTTGTGCTTCTCCCTATTCAAAACAGGCGCACTTGCGAAGTCAATATTTAACGCCCACTAAAGACCGAAAGGAGGTTTTCACTTGGCGTATGTACCCGTACCCAAAGACTTATCAAAAATCAAAACGAAAGTCGCTTTTAATCTGACAAAGCGGCAGATTATATGTTTTGCGGCAGCCCTCGCTATGGGACTACCGCTTTTCTTTTTGCTCAAAGACAGCGCGGGAACAAGCATGGCGGCATTTGCAATGATTGTCGTTATGCTTCCCTGCTTCCTCTTGGCAATGTATGAAAAACACGGGCAGCCCCTTGAAGTCGTGATAAAGAACGTCATTCAGACAAAGTTTATCCGACCAAAGGAACGCCCCTATCAGACGGAAAATTTTTATGCCGTCATAGAAAAACAACGAAAACTGGAAAAGGAGGTATCGGCTATTGTCAATGGCAGAACGAAAAACCATGACTCGCGCGGTAAAAAATCCCGTGAAGCGTAAGCTGACCCGCGCAGAAAAGAAAGAAATCGCCGCCGTGATACAGGCGGCAAAGGGCGACGGGAAGCCCCACACCGCACAACAGACCATTCCCTACTTGCAGATGTACCCGGACGGGATTTGCAGGGTAACGGAAAAGAAATACAGTAAAAGCCTTGTCTTTGAAGATATTAACTATCAGCTTGCACAGGCAGATGATAAGACCGCCATTTTTGAAAACTGGTGCGATTTTCTCAACTACTTTGACGCTTCCGTTTCGGTGCAGCTCTCTTTCATCAATCAAGGCGCAAGAAAGGAAAAGGCACAGGCGGCTATCGAAATTCCGGCGCAGGACGACGCTTTTAACTCTATCCGCAGGGAGTACGCGGATATGCTGAAAAATCAGCTTGAAAAAGGCAACAACGGACTGGAAAAGTGCAAGTACATTACCTTTTCCATTGAAGCGGACAATCTCGCAGCCGCAAAAGCCCGCCTTTCCCGTATCGAAACCGACGTACTCAATAATTTTAAGGTGCTTGGCGTAACAGCCCGCCCCATGAACGGACAGGAACGCTTGAACGTACTGCATGGGATTTTCCACCCGGAGGGCGAGCCGTTCCGCTTCTCTTGGGACTGGCTTGTACCGTCGGGGCTTTCTACAAAGGACTTTATCGCCCCGTCCTCGTTCCGTTTTGGCGACGGCAGGACGTTTCGCATGGGGCGTAAGCTCGGCGCGGTTAGTTTCCTTGAAATCCTCGCGCCGGAGCTGAATGACCGTATGCTTTCGGACATTCTCGACCTTGAAAACGGGATTATCGCCAATCTGCATATCCGCAGTATCGACCAGAGCGAAGCAATCAAGACCATCAAGCGCAAGATAACCGACCTCGACAAGATGAAGATTGAGGAACAGAAAAAGGCGGTACGCAGCGGGTACGACATGGATATAATTCCGTCCGACCTTGCCACCTTTGGCAGCGAAGCAAAGAACCTGTTGCAGGATTTACAGAGCAGAAATGAAAGAATGTTTCTGCTGACGTTCCTTGTGGTAAACATGGCAGACACGAAGCGGAAACTGGATAATGACGTATTCGCTACGGCGGGCTTTGCACAGAAAAATAACTGCGCTCTGACCCGCCTTGACTATTTGCAGGAAGCGGGCTTTATGTCCTCTATCCCTCTTGGAGAGAACCTTATCCCCATTCAAAGAGGATTAACGACCAGCAGCACCGCTATTTTTATCCCGTTCATCACGCAGGAGCTGTTTCAGCGGGGCGCAGCCCTTTACTACGGGCTGAACGCACTTTCTAACAACATGATACTCTGCGACCGCAAGCAACTGAAAAATCCCAACGGGCTTATCCTCGGAACACCGGGAAGCGGTAAATCCTTTGCGGCAAAACGGGAAATGACAAACGCCTTTCTCATTACTGACGACGATATTATTATCTGCGACCCGGAAGCAGAATATTTTTCCCTTGTGCAGCGTTTGGGCGGGCAAGTGATACGCCTGTCGCCTGCCGGAAAAGGCATGGACGGCAAGCCCCAGTATGTGAACCCTATGGATATTAACCTCAACTACTCCGAGGACGACAACCCGCTTGCCTTGAAATCCGACTTTATCCTTTCCCTCTGCGAGCTTGTTATCGGCGGCAAAGAGGGCTTGCAGCCCGTGGAAAAGACCGTCATTGACCGCGCCGTTAGGAATGTGTACCGACCTTTCCTTGCAGAACCCGACCCGGCAAAAATGCCGATTTTGGGCGACCTCTACAACGAACTGCTGAAACAGCCGGAGCCGGAAGCTGCCCGCATTGCGGCGGCATTGGAGCTTTATGTTTCGGGAAGTCTGAATGTCTTTAACCACAGAACGAATGTAGAGCTTTCTAACCGCCTTGTCTGCTTTGATATTAAGCAGCTTGGAAAGCAGCTCAAAAAATTAGGTATGCTCATTGTGCAAGACCAGGTATGGAACCGCGTTACCGTCAACCGCGCAGAGAAAAAAGCAACCCGTTACTATATGGACGAGTTTCATTTGCTTTTGAAAGAGGAACAGACCGCAGCCTATTCCGTGGAGATTTGGAAGCGTTTTCGTAAATGGGGCGGCATACCGACGGCAATCACACAGAACGTCAAAGACCTTTTATCAAGCCGCGAAGTCGAGAATATCTTTGAAAACTCCGATTTTGTCCTCATGCTCAATCAGGCACAGGGCGACCGGGCTATCCTTGCAAAGCAGCTCAATATCTCCCCGCAGCAGATGAAGTATGTGACCCATACCGAAGCGGGCGAGGGGCTTATCTTTTACGGGAATGTGGTACTGCCGTTCATTGACCGCTTCCCGACGGACACCGAGCTTTACCGTCTGCTTACGACAAAGCCGGAGGAAGTGAGCAAGCCATGAAAACGGACGTAATCATCAACCGTGAAGCCCTCTATGCCCTGCGGGAGCTGCCGAGCGAAAGCGTGAACTGCTGCGTCACAAGCCCGCCCTACTATGGACTTAGGGACTACGGGCTTGACGCACAGATTGGACGGGAGGACACGCCGGAGCAGTACATTGACAGGCTTGTAGATGTATTCCGGGAACTGCGCCGGGTACTCAAAGACGACGGGACGTTTTGGCTGAATATCGCAGACACTTACTGCGGCAGCGGCATGAAAGCGGGCTGCAAGCAAAAGGATTTAATCGGTATTCCGTGGCTTCTTGCCTTTGCCCTGCGCTCTGACGGGTGGTATCTGCGGAGTGATATTATCTGGCTGAAAGAAAACCCCATGCCGGAGAGCTGCCGCGACCGACCGAGCCGCTGCTATGAGCATATCTTTTTACTGACGAAATCAAAGAAATACTACTATGACGCTGCCGCCATTGCGGAGCCGATCGCGCCGGGAACGGCTGCGCGGTACCGACAGGGACGCGGCGCAGGACACAAATACGCCGAGGAAGTACCGGGACAGGGCAAGGTGCAGGGTATCAATAAAACCCGCAGCGGCGGCTATTATGACGACGCTCTTATGCCGACCACAAGGAACAAGCGGGACGTTTGGCTTATCAATACCGTACCGTATAAGGGCGGGCATTTTGCCGCCTATCCCCCGAAGCTCGCGGAAACGTGCATACTGGCGGGCTGTCCGAAAGGCGGCGTTGTCCTTGACCCGTTTTTTGGAAGCGGCACCACCGGGCTTGCAGCGAAAAGCCTTGACCGCCGCTATATCGGCATTGAACTGAACGCCGAGTATTGCACCCTTGCAGGGGCGCGGATTGGAGGTGGGAACACTTGAAAGACCCATTAAAGCCCCGTGATAAAATCACGCAGAAAATGACCCGCGACGGGCTTGTAGAAGTAAACGAAACACAGCAGACCGCCGAGCGTATCAGCAAACGGACGCAGGACGCGGATTTTCAGAAATCTCTGGAGCAACAGGCAGCACAGGACGCGGCGCAGCTACAAGGTGCAGCTTCCCCGACTTCTCCCTTGCCCCATGCGCCGGGAGCTGCCCCCAAAGCGGACACGGGCAAAACAGAGCGCGTCATGGAGCATATCGAAGCCGCCCATACCCGCAAAGCGTCTAAAAAAGCGGTACGAAAGGCACAGGCAGAAGCCACCGCCGGGACGAAATCTTCCCGCCTGCACTTTACCGACGAGGAACGCGCTGCCCCGGAGCTTGAAAAGTATATCAAGAAATCCGATAAAGCCGCCGACCGCTTGGATAAGGCAAAGGCAGCTATCCCCAAAGAAAAGAAACTGGTAAAAGAGCGCACCTTTGACGAAACCACCGGGAAAGGCAAGACCCGCCTGCACTTTGAGGAAAAGGACAAGCCGCCCGGATTTAAGGAGAAGCACAACCCGCTATCCCGCCCCACACAGGAAGCCGGGATTTTGGTACATAACAAAATCCATTCTGTCGAAAAGGATAATTCCGGCGTGGAGGGCGCACACAAAACCGAGGAAGCCGCCGAGCGCGGCGTAAAGTTTGGGGCGCGGAAAATCAAACAGGGCTACCGCAGCCATAAGCTCAAACCCTACCGGGAAGCGGCAAAGGCAGAAAAAGCGGCTTTCCGGGCAAATGTGGATTTTCAATATCACAAGACCCTGCATGAGAACCCGCAGCTTACCTCTAACCCCATTTCCCGGTTTTGGCAGAAGCAGAAAATCAAGCGGCAGTATGCAAAGGAAGCCCGCAATACCGCAAAGGGTATCAAGGGCGCGGCAGAACGCACCCGCAAGGCGGCAGCCAAAGCCGCCGAGAAAACGAAACAGACCGCAGCATTTGTGGCAAGGCACCCGGCGGGCGTGGCAATCGCTGTCGGAGTGCTGCTGCTCTTTATCATGGTAATGTCCGGGCTGTCCTCTTGCGGGGCAATGTTTTCCGGCACTCTAAACGGCGTACTTGGAACGTCTTATACGTCCGAGGACAGCAACCTTGTGGAAGTGGAAAATGCCTATGCCGGACTGGAAAGCGGGCTACAAAACGAGATTGACGCTATCGAAAGCACCCACCCCGGCTATGACGAGTACCGCTATGACCTTGCAAATATCGGGCATAACCCACACGAATTAGCGTCCTATCTGACCGCAAAATATCAGACCTACACCCGCGCTGACGTTCAAAGCGAGCTGCAAAGGATTTTCAATCAGCAATACAAGCTGACGCTGACCGAGGAAGTGGAAATACGCTACCGGGAGGAAGAACGCACTGACACATGGACGGACGAGGACGGCAACGAGCATAGCGACACCTACACCGTACAAGTGCCTTATGAGTATTACATCTTGAACGTCAAGCTGACGAATATCCCACTATCCACCATTGCGGAAAACAACCTTACCCCGGAACAACTGGAAATGTACCGGGTGTATTTACAGACAAGCGGGAACAAGCCCCTTATCTTTGGCGGCGGCTCTCCCGACACTTCCGCGTCCGAGGATTTAAGCGGCGTGGACTTTGTAAACGGAACGCGCCCCGGCAATACTGCTATCGTTGACCTTGCAAAGCAGCAAGTCGGAAATGTGGGCGGCTATCCGTATTGGAACTGGTACGGCTTCAATTCCCGCGTGGAATGGTGCGCCTGTTTCGTGTCCTGGTGCTACGGGCAGGTAGGACTTTCCGAGCCGCGCTTTGCCGCTTGCCAGTCGCAGGGTATTCCGTGGTTTACCTCTCACGGGCAATGGGGAGCGCGGGGCTATGAAAACATTGCCCCCGGCGACGCTATCTTTTTTGACTGGGACTTGGACGGCAGCGCAGACCATGTAGGGCTTGTTATCGGCAGGGACGCAAACCGCGTTTATACTGTGGAGGGCAATTCCGGCGACGCCTGCAAGATTAAGAGCTATCCCCTTGACTATGCCTGTATCAAAGGGTACGGGCTGATGAACTGGAACTGACATACAACATATTTGAAAATCGAAAGGAGAAAAATCATTATGGCTATGAGTAAAATTGAAAGAATTGAAAAGGAAATCCAAAAGACCCGTGAGAAAATCACGGAGTATCAGAACAGGCTGCGCGGACTGGAAGCACAGAAAACCGAAGCGGAAAATCTGCAAATCGTTCAGCTTGTGCGCTCTATGCGCCTTACCCCGCAGGAGCTTACCGCCATGCTTGCGGGCGGCGGTATTCCGGGCATTGCCCCTATCCCCGCAGACTATGAGGAACAGGAGGAAACCGAGAATGAAGAATAAAATCCTTGCAAGCATTACCGCACTTTGCGCCACCCTTGTCCTTGTGGGCGGCTTTTCTGTTACCGCCTATGCACAGACGCCAACGGAAGAAACCGACGACAGCGGCGTAATCGTGGAAACCGAGCCACAGCCACTTACCCCGGAGGGCAACATGACCCTTGTGGACGACATCGACGGGGACGCTGCCGAGGATAAGCAGTTTATCATCGTGAAAAGCAAAGGCGGCAACTATTTTTACATTATCGTTGACCGGGCTGCCGAGGGCGAAAATTCCGTCCACTTCTTAAATCAAGTAGACGAAAGCGACCTTATGGCGATTATCGGGGAGGAACAGACCGAGCAGCCCCCGTCTGTCTGCAACTGTACCGAGAAATGCAAGGCGGGCGAAGTAAACACCGCCTGCCCCGTCTGCTCTGTCAACATGGATAGCTGCACAGGCAAGGAAGCCGCGCCGGAGGAACCCACCGAGCAGGAGCAGCCCCAAAACGGCATGGGCGGGCTTTTGATTTTCCTTGTTGTGGGCTTGCTTGGCGGCGGCGCAGCCCTCTACTACTTTAAGTTTATGAAACCAAAACAGAGCGTGAAAGGCAGCACCGACCTTGACGAGTTTGATTTTGACGAATACGACGAGGACGAGCCGGAGGAAGAAACTGACATCGCAGACACCGAACAGGAGGACGAGGAAGAATGAAACTTGTGATTTGTGAGAAACCCAGCGTCGGGGCGGCGGTTGCCGCCGCCCTTGGCGTAAGGGAAAAGAAAGACGGATATATCGAGGGGAACGGTTATGTTATCTCTTGGTGTATCGGGCATTTGGTAGGACTTGCGGAAGCTGCCGCCTATGGGGAACAGTACAAAAAGTGGAGCTATGACAGCTTACCCATTCTGCCGCAGGAATGGCAGTACACCGTAGCTGCCGACAAGGGAAAGCAATTCAAAATCTTAAAAGACCTCATGCGCCGCGCCGACGTTTCCGAGGTTGTCAACGCCTGCGACGCAGGGCGCGAGGGCGAGCTGATTTTCCGCTTTGTCTATCATCAAGCGGGCTGCAAGAAGCCCTTTACCCGTCTTTGGATTTCCTCAATGGAAAACGAAGCAATCCGAAGCGGCTTTGACAATCTGAAGGACGGGCGGGAATACGACGCCCTCTACCATTCCGCATTATGCAGGGCAAAGGCTGACTGGCTTATCGGGATTAACGCGACCCGCCTTTTCTCCTGCCTGTATGGAAAGACCTTGAACGTGGGGCGTGTGCAGACCCCGACCCTCAAAATGCTTGTAGACCGGGACGCTGCCATTACAGGTTTTCAGAAAGAAACCTACTACCATGTGCGCCTTACTCTCCCTGGCGCAGAAGCGGCAAGCGCGAAGATCTGCGCCGCTGATGAAGCAAGCGAACTGAAAGCGGCCTGCGAAGCGTCGGCGGCTGTCTGTACTTCCCTTGTGAAAGAAAAGAAAACCATTGCCCCGCCGAAGCTCTTTGACCTTACCAGTTTACAGCGGGAAGCAAACCGTATTTACGGGTACACCGCGAAGCAGACCCTTGACCTGGCGCAAGCCCTCTATGAAAAGAAGCTCTTGACCTATCCGAGAACGGACAGCGCATTTCTGACCGACGACATGGGAGAAACAGCGACGGGCATTATCAAGGTGCTTTGTGAGAAACTTTCCTTTATGGAGGGCGCGGATTTTTCGCCGGAGATTGCAAAGGTGCTGAACAGCAAAAAGGTATCAGACCACCACGCAATCATTCCCACTATGGAGCTTGCAAAGGCTGACCTTACCACGCTGCCGGAAAGCGAGCGCAATATCCTTACCCTTGCCGGGGCGCGTCTGCTTATGGCGACCGCCGAGCCGTACAGTTTTGAAGCGGTAACGGCGGTTTTCTCCTGCGCCGACCATGAATTTACGGCAAAGGGAAAGGCGGTAATCGCTGCCGGGTGGAAAGAGATTGAACGGCTTTACCGGGTGACCCTCAAAAAGAAGCCGGACAGCGACGACGAAAACGAACTTGTTTTAGATGTGCCGGACTTTACCGAGGGACAGACCTTTGAAAACCCTGCTGCAAAGGTTACGGAGCATGAAACGACGCCGCCGAAGCCCCACAATGAAGCGTCCTTACTTTCTGCTATGGAACGCGCCGGGAATGGGGACACTGACCCGGACGCAGAACGCCGGGGGCTTGGTACGCCTGCCACCCGCGCCGCTGTCATTGAAAAGTTAGTAAAAGGCGGCTTTATCGAGCGCAAGGGCAAGCAGCTACTTCCCACCAAAGACGGCACAAACCTTGTCTGCGTCCTGCCGGACAGCTTAACTTCTCCGCAGCTTACGGCTGCATGGGAAAACAATCTGACGCAGATTGCAAAGGGTAACGCTGACCCTGCCGCTTTCATGCAGGGTATCGAAGCAATGACGCAGGAGCTTGTAAAAACCTATGCTTCCGTGTTGGGTGAGAAACAAGAGCTTTTCAAGACAGAAAAAACAGAGCTTGGGAAGTGTCCCCGCTGCAAGTCCCCGGTCTATGAGGGAAAGAAAAACTACTACTGTTCCAACAAAGAGTGCGGCTTTACCATGTGGAAAAATGACCGCTTCTTTGAGGAACGAAAAACCGCCTTTACCCCGAAGATTGCCGCAGCACTTCTTAAATCCGGCAAGGCAACAGTTAAAAAACTGTACTCTCCGAAAACGGGCAAAACCTACGACGGAACGGTACTTTTAGCCGACACGGGCGGTAAATATGTGAATTACAAAGTAACCATTTCAAAGAACAAACAACTGGAATAGCAAGCATAGGAAGCGGGTACCCACTTCCGTAAATCCCCGTTGCGACGCTGACGCGCCGGACGGGGATTTTGCTTGTTGGGAAGTTTCCCAAACCCTCTTTTGCGGAGGGCTTCACCCTCTAAAAATTTTCAAAAATATTTGGCAGAAATGCGGGCGTACCCGTAGTAGACCATGCAGCCAAAAAATGCAGCTTATGACGCTGCCGCAGAGAAAGGAGGTTTTTCACTATGGCAAGTTTACGGGACACCGTAAAGGACTATCAAGACGAGCTTAGGGACGGTATCGCATGGGTGGCGTTCTGGAAACAGGGGCGTTCATGGAACGCGGAATATTTTCATCTTGATATGGACGATACGCTCTACCCGGAGGACAGGAGCCGGTTAGAGGAAATAAAAAGCATTGACCCCGCCGCCGTTATCTTAAACGGCTACTATTGCGGGCATTTAGGCGAGGACATGAGCCTTGACGAGCTGACCGCCGGAGTGCGTTACCACTACGAAAACAGCATGAACGACATTGACGGTTTTATCGGAGCGCATGACGACAGGCTTCCCCCGGAGGTTATCGAGGAAGCGAGGGCAGCCGCCCATGAAGCGGGGCTTCCCTTTTCCGAAAAGCCCTACCGGGACGGGGAGGATTTTAACCCCTATGTATTTGACGGGAGCATGAGCATTGAGGATTTTGAGCTTATGCACCGCATGATTGAAAAAGAAAGGAGCGAACAAATGGCAGAACCGATTTTAAGCGGCTATCTTTCCAATCTTGGGAAGTACACCGAGGGCAGACCCGCGGGCGAATGGGTGACATTCCCCACGACTGCCGAACATCTGAAAGAAGTCTTTGACCGTATCGGGATTGACTTCAAGCACTATGAGGAATGGCATTTCACAGAATTTCAATCCACTATCCCCGGCTTGACGGAGCATTTAAGCGAGTATTCCCACCCCGACGAGCTGAACTATTTAGGGAAGCTCTTGGAAATGCAGTTTGACGACGACCGGGAGAAATTCATTGCAGCCATTGAATACGGCGACCATGCCGACAGCTTACAGGACATTATCAACCTTGCACAGAACCTTGACTGCTACTGGATTTATCCGTCCGTCCACAATGAAGAAGAATACGGGCGTTATCTGGTTGATGAACTGGAAGAACCGGAACTTCCCGAAGAAGCGAAAAAGTATTTCATGTATGAGGAATACGGGCGGGACGCTTCCATTAACGACGACGGTATGTTTACCGAAAAGGGCTATATCTACAACAACCGCAACACCTTTACAGAATGGTACGACGGGCGCGACGTGCCGGAGGAATACCGGGTAACGCCGCAGCCCCCGCAGCCGGAAAGACCCGACCCGTCAAAGGTAGAAATGGACGCAGCCGCGCCGGGGCAGAGAACGGCGCAGACCGCAGAGCAGCCACAGGAGCCGCGCCCGGTTATCCCTATCGTGCTGACGAGCGAGAAGCCCGCCGAAAAGCTCAAAGAGATTACCGACCGTCTGGAACAGGGTATTGCGGAACTCTTTGACAGCGAGCGTTACCGGGAATATCTGAAAGTCATGTCAAAATTCCATAATTACAGCTTCCGAAACACCGTCCTTATCGCCATGCAGAAGCCGGACGCTTCCCTTGTGGCGGGCTTTTCCGCTTGGAAGAACAACTTTGAACGAAACGTGATGAAAGGGCAAAAGGGAATTAAAATCATTGCTCCGTCACCCTATAAAATCAAACAGGAAATGCAGAAAATCGACCCGCACACGCAGAAGCCCGTTATCGGCAAGGACGGGAAGCCCGTCACCGAGGAAAAGGAAGTCACCATACCCGCCTACAAGGTGGTATCCGTCTTTGACGTTTCCCAGACCGAGGGAAAGGAGCTGCCGGACATTGCGGTTGACGAGCTGACAGGCGACGTTGACCGCTACAAGGATTTTTTCGCAGCCCTTGAAAAGACTTCCCCCGTTCCTATCGCCTTTGAGAATATCGAGGGCGGCTCTCATGGCTACTACCACTTGGAGGACAAGCGCATTGCTATCAACGAGGGCATGAGCGAATTACAGACCTTAAAGACCGCTATTCACGAAATCGCCCATGCGAAGCTGCACGACATTGACCTCAACGCGCCAAAGGACGAGCAGCAGCCCCACGTTGACCGCCGCACCCGCGAAGTCGAAGCGGAAAGCGTCGCCTATACTGTCTGCCAACATTACGGGCTTGACACGTCGGACTACTCTTTCGGCTATGTCGCCGGGTGGAGCAGCGGGCGGGAGCTGTCCGAGCTGAAAAGCTCCCTTGAAACGATACGCAGCGCAGCCGCCGAGATTATCAATTCCATAGACGAGAACTTAGCGGAGCTGCAAAAGGCACAGGACAAGGAGCAGACCGCCGGACAGGAGCAGCCCACCAGAGAGGGACAGGAAGCCGCGCCGGAGAAGCCGGATCCGGAAGCAGCCGCACCGGGAAAATCCGGCGCACAGGAAAAAGCGGGCGCAGCCCCGAAAGAAGCCTTTACCCCGGAAACGATTTACAGAGTGCGCCGGAACCCTTACAGCGACAGCCGGGAAAACAGCTACCTCTTGCAAGCCTATGTGACACAGGAGAACGGGCGGGCGAAAATGGGCGACGTGCTTTATACGGGAACGCCGGAGAAATGCCGCGAGCTTATGGGGCAGCTCAAAAGCGGCGAGCTGACCGAGGGCGACGTGAAGCAGCTTTACGCAAAGGCACAGGAAACGGCGCAGACCGCCGGACAGGACAAAGACACCTTTTCCATTTACCAGATAAAGGGCGGGGACGAAACAAGGGATTTCCGCTTTGAGCCATACGACCGCCTGCAGGCGGCGGGAAATGTGGTTGACAGGGCGAACTATGAGCTTGTCTATTCCGCGCCCCTTGCGCCGGAAACTTCCCTTGAAGATATTTACACCTGTTTCAATATCGACCACCCCAAAGATTTTAAGGGACACAGCCTTTCCGTTTCCGACGTGGTAGTGCTTCATCAGGACGGACAGGACGCGGCGCATTTCGTTGACAGTGTAGGTTTTCGGGAAGTGCCGGAGTTTTTACAGGAGCAAAAGCAGCTTACCCCGGACGACTTGGAAACGGGCGAAACTGTCAAGACACCGAGGGGGACTTTCCATGTGACCGCCATGAGCCGGGAGCAGATAGAAGCCGCCGGATATGGCTTTCACCACCAGTCGGACGACGGAAAGTATCTGATTATGGGGAATGGGACGCGGGCGTTTGCCGTTGCCGCAGAACAGGCGCAGCGGGACAATCCCTTGAAAACCGCCGAGCAGACCACAGAGCAGAACGGGAACATGATTGACGGTATCATCAACAACACCCCCACCGTTGACGAACTGGAAGCAAAGGTAAAGGCGGGCGAGCAGATTTCCCTTGTTGACCTGGCTAACGCTGTCAAAGCCGACAAGGAGCGCGGCAAGGGAGCGAAGCCGGAAAAGAAACCCTCTATCCGGGCGCAGCTTAGAGCCGACAAGGAAAAGGCACAGAAGAAAAACGCAAAGCAGAAGTCACAGGACTTGGAAAGGAGCTGACCCATGCCGGAACAGAGCAAATTTGAAAACATGGATTTGTTTGCTTCCCTTGAAGCGATTATGAAGCAGAACACAGGCTTTTACCAGAGCGACTTAGACATTGACAAAGAGATTATCGCAAAGGCGGCGGCAAGCCCCCACAGGGAGGACAAAACACTTTTGTGGTTCTGCCGCCCGTCCGGGACGCACTGTTTCCGGGAGCGCGACGTTTTCCTCAAAGACACCGCGCCCCACAACACATGGCGTTTCTACATGGAGCAGACAAGCGACCGCGTTCTTGCCTATGCAATCGAGCTGACGGGAAAGGAGCGCGGGAAAATCAAGGGCAATCTGTACGAACTGGACTACTCTAAACATTATGAGCGCGTCAAGGAAAAGGAGCTGCCCGCCGATACGGTGAAGCTGATTTATGAGCATGGGGAAAGGGTACAGGAAGCCGGGAGATATTTTGACGGAACCCCAGACCCGCAGCTTGGGAAATTTGAACGCTTTGAAGCCGTACCCAACGACCCGGACGCGCTGCAATCGCTCTTACAGGAAGAACGGCGCAGCCGGGAGCAGCTTTCGCCGGGGGATTTCAAGGCGCATATTGCCGCTTTGCGGGACGGGCTGATTGAAACGGAAGCGCGGCGCATTGTGCGGGAAATGAAGCGGCATTACGAGCCGAACAGCCCGAACAAGACCCATTTCATGGCAGAGCTTTCCCCGGCGTTCATGCGGCTTGCAGCCACAAAGGACACTGACCGCCTTTTCTCCATGCTGCCCTACAAGACCCTTTCCTTTTCCAAAATCGAGGGCAGACATGGGACGTATGCGCTGATTGACAAGGGGGAGAACCGGGACAGGGAGATAAGGAAGCCCCGCCCCTCTATCCGGGCGCAGCTTAAAGCAGACAAGGCAAAGACCGCCCCGAAAAAGGCGGCGGCAAAAACAAAAAATCACGATATGGAGGTATGAGCATGATTAGACTGACTGTTGAAGAAACAAACCTTTTGAGCATTTACAACGAGGGCGGCAAGCGGGCTTTGATTGAGAATGTCAACGCCGCGCTGCCCTACATGGACGCGGATATGCGGGAGCTTGCAAAGCGCACCCTTTCCAAAGTGGACGCTTTGACCGAAGCGGAATTTGCAGAGCTTCCCATTTACGCCGCTGATGAAGTATGAACGGGGTTAAGCGGCTGACGCCGCCCCAGAGCCGGAAAGTCAACGCCCTTGTGCGCCGGACGTGCTGCAATTATGATAACGGGAACTGTATCTTACTGGACGACGGGGACGAGTGCGTATGTCCGCAGCTCATTTCCTATTCGCTTCTCTGCAAGTGGTTCCGGGTTGCGGTGCTTCCCGCCGACAGGCTGCTTTATGCGGAGCTTTACCAGACAGGGGATAAGAAGAAATGTACCGAGTGCGGCGCGTTCTTTGCGTCAACCTCTAACAGTGTCAAATACTGCCCCGTCTGCCGGAAACGTATCACCCGCAGACAAGCCGCCGAGCGCATGAGGAAAAGACGCGCCCCTGTTACGCAGTAGGCGCGGAAAATCCCTTGATTTACAGGGCTTTCCGGGCGTGAAAATCGGATAGGCGATACTTTATACCTTTACCCCCAAAAATGGCGTTCTACTGCGTAACATTCACGAAAACAGCACCCATAAAAAGACAGGGCGCGGAAGTCATATACTGGCTTCCGCGCCCTGTTCTTTTTTTGCCTATCTGACATTTCCCTTTTCCATTTCTTCAAGCGGGAACTGCGGGAGGGCTTCTATCAGCTTCTTTGTGATGGACTGGCGCATATCTTCGTTGATTTCCTGTTTCGTGCTTCCGTCCGGCTGTCTGACCGCTACCGTCGATAGCCTGTCGATTTCGTCCTTGTAGCACTCCACGACTTTCTCCACCGCCCATTTTTCCCCGGCAACGGCGGCGCGTATGGTTTCATATTCCGGCATTTTCTGGTTTTCCATGCTCAACGCTCCTCTGCTTTTTGATAGCCCTATCATAGCACAGCGGCGGGGATTTTGCTATCCTTATCCGCGCTCTGTTCCCTTTTCCCGTTCCGGCTGCCTGTCTGCCTGTAAAATGCTGTCAATGTTCTGCTTGATAATATCGTATTCCCGGACTTTCTTTTTCAGCTTCCCATAGTCGGCATAAAGGGCTTCTTTCTGCGCTTGGAGGGCTTCATATTCCGATTGCAGCGCGGCAAGGTTCGGGAGCTTTGCAATGCCCGCCGCTTTCAGCGACCTTGCGGCGGCTTCATGTAGGATAATCGCCTGTTCCTGTCCGGCGCGGTACTTCTCCCTGTTCCTTGCCTTGCGGTATGCGTCATAGACGGGCTTTGTCTTTTGGTAGGTGGAAACATTCTTGATAAGCACCGCCATGTCCGCAAGCCGCTTTTCCGCGTCCTTCAATGCGTCTGCCGCCTGTCCGCTTTCCGCTGCCATTTCTTCAATCCGGCTGACTAAATCCGCGTACTGTTCAATCTTATGTTCCGTCAAGAAATTCATGGTCTTTGCTGCCTGTTTCAGATTGTGGATTTTCGCCCACTGTTCATAGCCCTTACTCTGCGCCGCCTTGATACTGTTCTCAATGTCGATAAGCAGCGAAACGCCGCGCTGCTCTCTGGGGGCTTTCGCCGCCTTTGCCCGTCTGCCCGCTATCCGTTCCCTTATGGCTTCCTCTGTATAATCCGCGCCGAGGGTTTTAAGACGGGTGAAGCGTTCCTGTCCGGGGGCGCGGCATGACACATATTTCCCCGGCTTTATCTCATAGCCCGCCGCCTGTAACCGCTGCAACAATTCCTCAAAACTGGAAACTTGGGGGATAAGCGCGTCAACGGCAATCTTTAGCTTGCCTTTCCAACTTGTACCCGTCTTTTCTGCCTGGTACTCCGCATAGCTCTTTCCCTTGCTGCCCTTGCCGGGAACGACGACGGACAAGCCATTTTCCCGACACAGCTTGTCGCTCATGTTCCGTATGCCGTAATAGCTCCTTTTGTTGGAATTATATTTGCGGTGGTCTACGAAATTTACGGCGCAGAAAATAATGTGATTGTGGACGTGTCCTTTGTCAATGTGCGTCGTGAGTACATATTCATGCTGCCCCTTTGTTACCGCGTCGGCAAGCTGCTTTCCGATTTCATGGGCTTTCTGATAATCGACTTCCCCCGGCTCAAAGGACTGTATCAGATGAAAGGCTAAATTGTTCCCCTTTTGGAGTGCTTGGGACAAGGTATATTCAAATTCAATATCTGCCGTTTCATAGGAGCAGCCGAAAGAGGACACAAGCATTTTTCCGTCCGTCTTGTCCGGGTTTTCGATATAGTCAAGGGCTTTGCTTAGAGTGCTTTTAATAGGCTTAATCTTTGTAACCGCCATATCTCCGCAAGCACCCCCTTTATTTCCTCTATGTCCTCTTGGTATGCGTTCCCCGTCGCGTTTACGCGGCGTGCTATCTGGTTGACGTTGACACCGATTTTCTGTATCTCTGCGGTCATTGCCTTTATATCGGCATGGTCTATCTGAATGATATACCCGTCAATGGCAATCTTCCGCAGATATGCCGCCATGTTCCGGGTGGGTACGAGCTTCATTTTTTCCAGTATTAAATCCCGTTCCGCTTCCGTCACTCTGAATTTGATTTGCACCGTTCTTTTGCGTCCGTTCATGTATTCGCTCCTTTCCTTTCCGTTCCGAGGGTTTGGGACACTTCCCAACAAGCAATTTTCAACCGACGCGCCGCAGCGCGGGAGGGGAAAATACGGAAGTGGGTACCCGCTTCCTATGCTTGCTACGAATGTTTTTATCCCTTATGCCTTACTACGGAGCTATGCCCGGTTTTGCCAAACTTCCGCAAAAGAAAAACGCTGCAATCCTCAAAAAAAGATTACAACGCTCTCTAAACCTTATTCAATTCTGACGGACACTTCTTATCTGCCCTCTGTTTCGACTTCCGCTATCTCCTTTGCCGTTGCGCTCACAATCCGTATGCCTGTATCGCTCATACCGTCAAGAAGCGCGTCAAGCTGCCGCCGCTGCGTGTTCTTCTCTGGCGGCGTTTCCAAAAGAAACTGGTCTACGGATATATTGTAGCGGAGCATAAGCTCAAAGAAAATCTGTAAACTTGGGTGCTGCCCCTTGTTCTCAATGTTCGCAAGGTAGCGCGGCGAGATAAACATTTCGTCGCTCACTTTCTTGCGGCTCTCCTTGCGCCCTGTCCGCGCCGCCTTTATCGCTGCCCCAAAAGCCTTGAAATCGTATTTCGGTACTGGTCTTTTTGCCATAGTTATTCACCCTGTTACATTTTACTGTTCCCCTTTCTTCTTGGATATGTCTACACAATTCAATCAGTTAGCCAAAATAATTCATATGTATATGTTGACAATTAGCCGCTTTTTTTGTATAGTATTATTAAAATGGGGAAATGTTTATGTTACATAGCATGCGTATTCGATAAGCATTGAAATCAAAAAAGATTTTTCCCATTTTCAATATGGGCTTTTTTGTCATGCTTATTTTGCGTATGCTATACAACAAAACTAACGATGTATAGACATAGTATAAAAACTATGCCTTAATTTTGTTGTAGTGTTATATGTATAAATGCAGGTCAATGCTCATGTTGAGAATTGACCTGTATTTTTTTGCACAAAAGGAGAAATATTATGCTTGAAAAATATTGGATAAAATGTCCAATTTGTAACGGAAAGACGAGGGTTCAAGTATTTTATAATACGGTATTAAGAAATTTTCCTCTTTTCTGCCCTAAATGTAAATTAACACATATCATTGATGTTGAAAAATTAGAAATCATAATCAAAAACTCTGAAAAACAAAAGGAAGGATATTAAATGAAACACTTACCTAAAAGTACACTTACGGAAATATTGAATGACCCATACGGATTTACTTACAAAGAAATGTCGGAAGTAATTGGAGAGGATAAAGCAAGAGCCTTATATGCGGAATTGTATAAACAGCCATTTCACAAAAAAAATCTATCAATATCAACAAAAAAAGTCTATAAAAGTAGCGATACTGAAAAGTATGTTTATGAATTGAAAGACAACAGGTATATCGAAACGGTTTTTATTAAACGGCGAGATGGTGGGACTGTTTGCGTAAGTACGCAAGTTGGTTGTTCTGTTGGCTGTATTTTTTGTGAGTCCGGACGCAATGGTTTCGTTCGTAATCTAACACCATCTGAAATTGTGCAACAGGTCATATTGATACGTCAAAAAGTAAATCGTATCGTTTTTATGGGAATGGGAGAACCTTTATTCAATTACGACAACTTGATTGCAGCAATCCATATTCTTCGAGATAGAAATGGACTTAACTTTCCAACCGACGGCATTACCGTATCAACAGTTGGTCCAGTTAATCAATTAAAAAAATTGCGCGAAGAACATCTAAAAATTCAGTTGACAATATCTTTACATGCAGCAACACAGGCTGCGAGAAACTGCATCATTCCTCATATGCACATGTACGCTATTGAAGATGTTGTTAAGCAAGCATTGTCCTATTCACAAAGGCATAATCGAAAAGTGGTATTTGCGTATTTGCTTTTACCAGGTATAAATGACCGTTCCTCAGATATAAGGCAACTTGCAAAATGGTTTAAGGGCAAAAATGTTATGATTAACGTGCTGCAATACAACCCGACGAGTAATTCAAAAATTAGAGCACCACAAAAACAAGAAATGGTTGCGTTCAAACATCAATTAGAGCAAACAGGACTTGAAGTTACCATGAGAGTTTCTCATGGTAGAGAGATTAAAGCAGCTTGTGGACAGTTAGCTAATACATATAATAAAGCCAAAAAACAACAAAAATAATTTAATTAAAAGAGCCAGACGCACAGACGCAGAGCCGATAATATGCAGTTTGAAATACTGCTGTTATCGGCTCTTTTTTGATTTAATTTGTGCCCCCAATAACCATATTGGAGCAAAAT
Source organism: Brotocaccenecus cirricatena (assembly GCF_020687045.1). NCBI lineage: Bacteria > Bacillati > Bacillota > Clostridia > Eubacteriales > Oscillospiraceae > Brotocaccenecus > Brotocaccenecus cirricatena. The sequence continues at coordinate 5,571 of NZ_JAJEPW010000044.1, read as the reverse complement.
CAGAACTGTTGCTTGTCGTTCTTTGATTTCCGCAGCAGCTTTGAAAAACCAAAGCCGCCGTTTCTTTTTATCTTCTAATGAAATGACGCGGTATCACTGTTAAAAGCGGCGGCTAAAAGGAGGTAGCCGCCATGAAGCACATACCATATCGACAAAATCCGACGGTCATTGACACATCAAAAAAAGCCCGACCACCGCCGGGGAAAACTACGTCTATCAATATGAACTGTCTAATCATCTGAATACCGCTTACAATACCTATACGTCTGTCCGGGCTTTTCGGACAGGCGTATTTTGCTGCTCAAAATATTTTTTGAAAAAAATCCGAAAATCTTCGGCGTTTTTTTCAAAAGGCAGTATTGCCCCGCGAAAAGGGGGAAGCACCACCAACTTTCCAACGAGAAAGGGGGTGAGAATGTGGAACCTAATCGCAGGGAGTTTATAAAACAGTGCGCTTTCCAGAAGTTTTGTAATACGGTACTGCACAATGAAGCGTGTGACGCTCACAAAGAGCTGCACAGGCATAAGGCAAGGGAGATTACCTTTTCCGACTTGACCTTAGAAGAAGCGCGGCAGCTTCATACCTTTGATGAATATTTCAAAGGGGAAATCGCCTTTGAAAGAGCCGGGAAGAAAATCACGCCGAAGCTGCTTCTTGAAGCAATCCGTACTTTGCCGGAAGAAAAGCGCAAAGCCGTACTCCTGTACTATTTCGAGGGAATGAACGACACCGAGATTGCGGAGCTGTTCGATACGTCGAGAAGCACGATACAGTACAGGCGGACAAGCTCTTTTGAGCTGCTAAAAAAATATCTGGAGGAAAATGCTGATGAATGGGACGAATGGTAACGAACCCGGCTACCCGGAAAAAGCCCTTGTTCCCTATCCTGTCATTTTGGCAGCGACAAAGGGCGACCCGGACGCCATGAAGATTGTCTTGCAGCATTTCAGCGGCTACATAGCCCGCCTTTCCATGCGGAAGCTGTACGACGAGCGCGGGAACGTCTATTTCGGCGTAGACCACGACATTCGGGAACGGCTGCAAGCAAAACTGATGATGGCTGTCCTCACCTTTAGGACAGAGGAATAACCGAAGCGGCGGCGGGACGCTTTCTCTAACCCCCTTTTCCGTTCCGCTGCTGACGCGGGCAGCACAGCCATTTTGAACCTTGAAAAAGAAAGCGGCGCAAGATAACGGCGGCGCAGCATAGGGCAAATCGGATACGTTCCTTTTGCGCCGAGCCATACGGCGGGTGCGCCATAACGCTATCCCGGTGGGAGTATTCCCGCCCGGATAGCCGAGCGACCAACACCGCGCCGGAAAGCAAGCATAGCGGCTTGCGGGCGACGACACGCAGAATATACAATGATACTTCCTTACAGCCACAGTCCGAGCGTTAAGAGCGTCGCAGGCAATGGGTAGGGCTGCATGAGAACCATGCGGGGGTGCAATTCCCATGAGGTTATGCTGATAACCGTCCGATTAAAGCCTTTGATTTATTGAATAGTGGACTTGCTGCTATTCATAGACTGTATTATATGTTTGCGAAAGAAAGGGGGATTTTCTTTGACGCAAAACCAAACGCCCGTTACCACAACGGAGCATAAAATCGGAAAAGTTACTTACCTTGTATGTTCGTCCGCAAGTGAACGCGCAACGGACACATTGGATAAAAAGATAAAGAAGCTCATTCGCAAAGACATGGAGCTGAACCCCGCAAACGCCCGGAAATAGGGCGTTTCTTCACATTTTATACATGACACAGGCAGCGGTATGTGGTATAATATAGACAGTACAAATACCATGCTTGTCTGTCGTCGGAAAGGAGGACAAAATGTTACAGACAGACAAGATTACCGCTTTATATTGCAGATTGAGCCAGGAAGATATGCAAGCCGGGGAAAGCGAGAGCATACAGAACCAAAAGCTGATTTTACAAAAGTACGCTGATGAACACCACTTTTTCAACACGCGCTTTTTCGTAGACGACGGATTTTCCGGCGTGAGCTTTGAGCGTGAGGGGCTTCAAGCCATGCTGCATGAGGTTGAAGCCGGGAATGTGGCGACCGTCATAACAAAAGACCTTTCCCGTCTGGGACGTAATTATCTGAAAACCGGGGAGCTGATAGAGATTGTCTTTCCCGAATACGAAGTACGCTACATTGCCATTAACGACGGTGTAGACACAGCAAGGGAAGATAACGAGTTTACCCCTCTGCGGAACTGGTTTAATGAGTTTTACGCCCGCGACACCTCAAAGAAAATCCGGGCTGTCAAACAGGCAAAGGCACAGAAAGGCGAGCGCGTCAACGGCGAAGCCCCTTACGGCTACCTTATCGACCCGGATAACCGCAATCATCTGATACCCGACCCGGAAACGGCGCACGTTGTAAAACAGATTTTTGCAATGTATGTACGGGGCGACCGTATGTGTGAAATCCAGAACTGGCTGCGGGACAATGAGATATTGACCGTCGGGGAACTGCGCTACCGCAGGACAGGAAGCAAACGCCACCCCCGCCCACAGCTCAACGCATGGTACAACTGGCCCGACAAGACGCTGTACGACATTCTGACAAGGAAAGAGTATTTAGGGCATACCATAACCGGGAAAACCTACAAGGTATCTTATAAGTCGAAAAAGACGAAAAAGAACCCGGAGGAAAAAAGGTATTTCTTCCCCAACACTCACGAACCTTTGATTGATGAAGAAACCTTTGAACTTGCACAGAAGCGGATTGCCACCCGGCAACGCCCGACAAAGGTTGATGAAATTGACCTGTTTTCCGGGCTGCTCTTTTGTGGGGACTGCGGCTACAAAATGTATGCAGTACGCGGAGCCGGGACGCTTGAACGGAAACACGCCTACACTTGCGGCAACTACCGCAACCGGGCAAGAAATGATATGCTCTGCACTACGCATTATATCCGCAAAAGCGTATTGAAAGAACTTGTCCTTGCAGACTTGCAGCGAGTAACGTCTTATGTGAAAGAGCATGAACAGGAGTTTATCGAAACCGCCAACGAGTGCAGCGCAAAGGCAGTACAAAAGACGCTGACACAGCAGCGGAAAGAACTTGACAAGGCGCAGAACCGTATTAACGAGCTGAACATCTTATTCCGCAAGCTCTACGAGGACAACGCTTTAGGGAAACTTTCAGATGAACAATTTGCTTTTCTGACTTCCGGCTATGATGAAGAAAAAAAGACGCTGACCCGGAGGATTGCGGAGCTGTCACAGGAAATCGACAACGCCACCGAGCGCAGCGCGGACGTAAAAAGGTTTGTCGCACTGGTACGCAGATACACAGCGATTGAAGAACTGACCTACGAAAACGTCCATGAATTTATTGACCGTATTCTTATTCACGAACTGGATAAGGAAACGAACACCCGCAAAATCGAAATCTTTTATAGCTTTGTCGGCAGAGTTGATACAGGCGACAAGCCTACTGAAAGTATCTCCTATTTCAGACAGATAGGAGCCGACGTAAAGAGTTATGCTATCTAACATACATCAAAAAGAGGTAAGATAACACCCTCTGCAAAAAAGGTATCGTTATCTTACCTCAACAAAATTGGAACCTGTGAAGCCGTCGTCGATCCTGACGGCATATTCCCGAAGCTCCGGGCGGGTTCGGATGAAATTCCGCAGCAGCTCCCGCTGTCCGATAATGCTGTTGGATTCCTCTTTATCCCCGTCGTCCCTCGACAATCGGAGGTAAAGCGTGGCGTTCCAGATTTTTGTTTCCTTGCTGTTTTGCATATTGCCAGCTCCTTTCCTCCAAAATTGTACCTGCATAGTGCATAACTGTCGAGGATGTCGCGGGGTCAGCCCTTCGTGCGGATATATGCTTCCAGTCTGTCCTCCAACGAAATATCCGTATCGGCAAAGCTGACCCTGACCACATATTTTCCGTGCCGGTAGCAGTAGGGATTGCCGATCTGACGGATGAAATCCAGAATACGCTCCCGCTTGGGAAGCGCCGTGTTGACCTTCACGTCGCGGATGTCCACCAGCGCCGCAGGGTCAACGGCGCGAATATCTATGTCGGATGCCGTATATGCGTCCATGCCATACCTCCTTGCCTGGGTTATTTCATGGTTATGACTGGATAAAGAAATGTATGATTCCGGTGTAACCGGCAGCGTGGACTTCATTACGGAGCCTCCATTTCTTCCGGGATATAGAGGCCGAGGCTGATTTGGAGGGCTTCATTGACGCCGTCCATCTGTTTGCGGTTGACGCGCCCGATATAGCGCACCACGCGGCGTTTGTCGATGGTTTTGATCTGCTCCAGAAGAACGACGGATGCACCGTCCATGCCCTTCACGGAGGAAAGCAGATAGTGCGTGGGCTGATGTGGTTTCTTGCCTCTGCGGGCGGTCAGAGGGGCTACAATGAGGGTCGGGCAATAGAAGTTGCCGGTGTTGTTTTGCAGCAGAAGAACAGGGCGTGTGCCGCCCTGTTCTGAGCCGATATAGGGATTTAAGTTCGCCAGATAGATATCGCCGCGGCGATATGTCCAGTTCTCCTTCAAGGGCAAGGACTCCTTTCTGTTTTGGTATGTACAGCCCTAATTTGTCCTCGACACCCCAGAGCCGTGGGAAATCATCAGGCGGCGGCTGGTTGCACCGCTCCATGGGATTTGAACCCCTCCGAGGATCGCTCCGAGCTGCCCCCATTGCGTGAAGAAGCTGTGGCTGGACAGAAGTATCGTTAGCCCTGCATACGGTCATGGCCGGATTGGGAACCACCCGATTTTTGCAGTCGGTTTTATCGCTCGTTCACGAAAGCTGCGCTGATTGAATGTTGTCCGCGCTCGTGAAGGTCGTGGCGCACCGCTGTGCTGGCTTGTGCTCTCGCACATATGCAGGAATGTACCTGATGAATGACTATGAACTTTTCAAGGAACAGTCAGCTTTCGCTGTGATTCTATTTTAAGAAATCTGCACTCTGAATGGAACGTACCATTGGGAACATCACTAACACCAATGGGAACACGGCCTATAACTTTGCTTGGAAGTGCTCCAAGTCTTCAATCAGATGCTGTATGTTTTCTTTCAGATGGGCAGCATCCAGAACTTCGTGGCACTTGCCCAGAATCAGGTAATCCAGAGACGTCCCAAATATCTCAGAGAGCTGAATCAGCAAATCGACAGAGCAGCCCTTTTTACCGGATTCGATGCGGCTGATGTAGCCGTGGGAGACATTCAGCAGTTCAGCCAATTCTATCTGGTCGAGTTTCTTCGCTAGGCGCAGCTCACGAATCCGCGCTCCGCTGGCCTTCGTGTTGTAATACATAAAAACCTCCGTGAATTTGAAATGTGGGAATTTCAAATCCACGGAGGCGGAGAACGGCAATGAAGCCCTAAAGGCGCAGAAAAGCCCGCAGCATGATTGCTGCGGGCAGAATGGGGCGATATGAAGTTGTGGTGGGGCGGCGCATCCGGAAGAGGCCGCAGAGCATACGGGGCGCTTACAACCGCGCTCCGTAAAAATGAAAATAAGAGTTCCGGCAGGAGCCATGCCCCTGCCGGCATACAGCCGCCCATAAAGACCACCCGTC
>NZ_JAJEPW010000043.1:0-25455 GCF_020687045.1 Brotocaccenecus cirricatena | reverse complement strand
GGATAGTAGCCGCTGTTGCCGGACTCGGTGATGACCACCTTACCGTCCCAAACCATGGCCACCAGGGCGTCCACGGCTTCCAGGATCTTCACGGTCTTGCCCTGCTTGGCGCTCTGATCCGCCTCGGCCTGGGCCAGGGTGGTGCCCTCCCGGAACACGTTCACGGAGCCGTCGTCAAAGGCGGCGATGAACGCCCGGCTGGAGCTGTCGTGGTGCACCACGCCGTTCATCACCAGATAGCCGGAGGGCTCGCCGGTGTTGATGTTGAACCAGGAGGCGTTGACGCCGCCCACCACGTTCAGACCGGACTCTTTTTCATAGACATGGGCCTGGTCCGTGGTGGTTTTCAGGGTCCAGCCCTGCTCCTTGGGGTTGCGGTTGCCGTAACCGGCCACGATCTTGGCCCGGCCGCCGGAGGTGTTGACCTCCATGACGTTTGCAACCGTCTGGGAATTACCCGCATCGTTATTGGTGATAATAACTCGCTCGGAAATGTCGGGTGCGATGGAGTAGTTCTTCACTGAGGTGACATGGTAGCCGGTGCCGGGGATGCTGCTGCCCTTGACGACCTCTGTGCCCTGCGACTGTGTCTGCGCCGCTGCATCCAGTCCCAGAGCCGTTGCCGGGAACAGGGATACAAGCATGCACAGCGTCAGAACAATCGACAGAATGCGTTTTGTCCTGCCATTCATTGGTACTTTCTCCTTCTTTTTTTATTTATTCATTGCCTGCCAAGGCAAATAAATACCGCTTTAACGATACCAGGCCCGGAAATGGTGGTGGGAGACCTGCTTGTCCGGAGGGGGATCCGGAGCATAGTCGCCGTACAGCCGGCGCAGATAGGTGTCGTACCCCCCGGGGGCACAATAGGTATGCCCCTCAAACCGCACAGGCACGGAGGAGCCGAAAACCTCCGCCGGGATCAGCTCTCTGCCGCCGTACAGGCTCCAGACCACGCAGCCCAGATAGGCCGGTGCGGCAAGGGCGCGCCCGCGCTCCGCCTCGCGCCGGATGCGGCGGCAGAAGAAGCCGCAGCCCAGAAGGCGGCTGAGCCGCCAGAACAGATACAGCGCCGCCCGCCGCCAGCCGGTGCGGGGGGAGAGAAAACGGGACTCGATGGAGGCGGAAACGCCCCGGCGCCACAGGCCGCACCGCCGGGCCTGGGCCGCGCCGCCGGACCAGGCGTCCAGCGGAAATATGTCCACGTCCAGGCCGATGTCCGCGCCGAAATCGGCGCAGGTCTCCTGCTTGCAGGTGGACAGGTCACACAGCTTGGCAAAGGGCAGACGCCACCCGGAGGTGCGCTCCTGCGACAGCAGGCGATACGGCCCGGAATCCGCCCCGGAAAGCCGCATCAGCCGGTCATAGTCGCAGCGGGGCATGAACACGTCGATGTCGTCGTCCCAGGGAATGAACCCTTCGTATTTCACGGCGCCCAGAAGGGTGCCGTTGGAGAGGAAGAAGTGCAGACCGTTTTCCCGGCACACCTGGTCTAGATGGCGCAGAATGCCCAGCTCTACCTGCTGGATTTCGCGAAGGTCGGTGATCTCGTTCATTCTGCGCTCCCTCCTCTGTCCGCAAAGGCGTGTATATTTTTCCGGATATAGAGCATCCGGATGCCGCACAGAACAACCTCCGTGGCGCTGCGCAGAAGGGCCACGGCCACCAGCGAGTAGCACCCGGTCCACAGCAGCGCCAGCAGCCCCAGCACCTGGAAGCTCAGGGCATAAACGGTGCTGCGGCTGGTCTCCGCGTTGCAGTCGATGGCGCCCAGGGTGGGCCACCCGAACAGCAGGGCGAAGAAGCTGAAAAACAGAACGGGTATCAGATAGCGGAAAATGCGGGCTGCCGGGGCATAGGCCTGCCCGCCCATGAGGACGATGCCGAAGTCTGCCAGAAAATAGGCCGCTGCGCACCCGGCCAGAACCAGCGGCAGAAAGAGCCTCACGGCTTTCACAATGCGGGAGAATCTGCGCTCCCGCACCATAACGGGGTAAAGACTGTCGGTGATGGGGGTATACAGCGCCTGAACGGCGGCCACTGCCTGAATGCAAACACCCCAATAGGCCACCTCCTGTGTGGTAAGAATGATCCCCAGCAGCAGAGTGTTCAATGCGCTGAAGGATGTGGAGGCCACGTTGGATGCGAAGTAGACAGCGGAATCCTTCAGCATGGCCCAGGCCGCCGACGCGTTTCGGGACAGGCGCACATGCAGCCCCAGCCGGTGCAGCTGGGGAAATACCATGAGAACGGCCGCCAAACTGCCCAATGTGTCCAGCAGCGGGATCAGCAGTACATCCGCATCAGATCGGATCAGTACAAAGGTCAGCGCCGTGGCGATGCCCCGCATAACGACAAAGCGCAGGGCAATGGCCTCCATCCGCTCCATGCCGCGGAATAGGAAGTCAAATAAAAACAGCGTCAGGAATACCGGCAGAAAGGACAACAGCGAAAGCAGCGGACGGGCCCGTAAAATGGGAAGCACCGCCGTCAGGACTACCAAAATCACCAATGCAGCCCCCGCCAGCCACAAGCGGGCCAGCAGCACGTCGCCCATGATTTTCTCTTGGGCAGCCTTGTCATGACGGACACGGACAATCTCCTTGGTGGCAGAGAGGACAAAACCAAAATCCACCAGAAGCTGCAGATAGGTGGTGACAGACTTGACATATACCACGCTTCCGTAGCAGTCCGTGGATAGGACCCGGGTCAGGTACGGAAGCGTCAGCAGCGGGAAAATCATTTTTGCGATGTTCATAGCCATCAGCATGGCTGAGTTCTTGGCAATGCCGGATGTCTGTTTCATAAATGGGTCTTTCCCTGCCAGGTCAGTGGTCCCAGCAGAACACAAAGGGATAGGTAGTATACCACTCCGGCGTGCGGAACAAGTGGATAGTACACGCGTATGCGGCAAATGCTGCCAGACTGGCCAGCAGTAGAATTTTCCTGGTCTGAATCGACATACGGTGCAGGCGGTTTGCAAAATAAACGCAAAGATTTAGTTGGAAATATTGCAGAAAGCGGCTGAAGATCGGGGCTGTATAGCCCAAGACACACACCACCAGAAGCAAGAACGACAAACGGAAATCCCATTCGTCTCGTCCGCTCCGGACGGGGGCATCCTCTCTGTCACCAACCAGCTCACCCACCAGCAGCACCAGCCCGAATACCAGAAAATAGAGGATCAGGGAAAGCTTGGCTCCGGATTTCAGATAGCTGCTGCCAAAGTATAATTGGTACCGCGGGAAAATCGACGCAATGACCGCTACCAGGTATCGAGAGCTCACAAGGCATACAGCGCCAACCAAGGCTGTAACCCCAAGGAATGCACGCCGACGGCGGACCCGCAACAGGAAAAACACGGGAAACCACAGCCAGGCCGTGCGGTGGAATAGACCTGCCAGCAGGATCAACAGCAGTGTCCGCAGATTTTTCTTTTGCGTCATCGCTTCATATGCCAGCAGCAACAGCGCAATAGCCAGCGCCTGACGGATGCCGGAAATGTAGAAATCAAATATTTGCAGGGTAAAAAACAGGTACAGGCTGAAGCACGGCGCAAGGGAAAATTTTGCCAGGAAACGGCCTGTTACCGCGAAGGAGAACAGTGATGTGACAATAAATAAAATCTGCGGGTCCCGAGTCAGGCGACTGAGAAAAAAAGTCAAAGCGGTGAACAGCGGCTCAAAGCTGGTGTGCCGGATGGTATGCCAAAGGTTTTTTTGGGAGGCTACCACTTGAAAGAACTCCCGATAATTCTCTGTGTCGTTTCCGCATGAGGCCCCCCGGAACATAGCCAGGAAGCACAAATAGGAGATTCCTAAACCCAGAAGTAATTTGGAGTTCAAATAGCGCCGCTGTGGGTAGACCGATAACGGCGTGGCCTCTAGTCCGCACAGTAACGCAAAAAAAGCTGCGTTGAAAAAAAACAATTCCATAATCAGTTTCTTTCGTAAAGCTCCGTCAACTGCCGGACAGCTGTATGAATATCCAGATTTCTCCGGGCAAACGCCTCTGTAACATCTCTTGTGCGGTCCGCAGGTGCTTTCAGCTGCTTTTCAAAAGCGGCAGCCCAATCCTTGGGCTGTTCCAATGGCAGACGAACCATCCGATTCGTCACATTCGACTCAGGAGACACTGTGTCCGAGGCCAAGCAGGGTAATCCGGATGCCTGTGCTTCCAGCAAAGCCATACTGAGTCCCTCATATAAGGATGGCATAGCAAACACATCCATGGCGGCGTACAGCAGACGAGTGTCCCGGCGGGAACCCAAAAAATGGACACTACCTTGTATTCCTAAATCTGCGGCCTGGGTGCGAAGCATCTGCTCCAAGGGACCGTCGCCAATCAGCAGCAGCTGTGCCGCAGGCACGGCCCGATGGCATATAGAAAATGCCTTCAGTAAAAAGCGGTGGTTTTTCACCTCCACCATGCGGCCCACATGGCCGATAACCGGCGTTTCCGGTGCGATACCCAACTGGCTGCGGCATAAGCGCCGCGCAGTGCTGTCAAAGGAAAATGCATGGGTATCAATAGCATTGGGGAGAATATATACCGACGATGGAATGCCCATCAAAGCTGTTTCCGCTGCGTGAGAACAAGCAAGAAACGTGTCCACTCTTGCAGCGGACAAGTATAGAATCAACCGGTTGCGCAGAATACTTGCCCCGGATTCGCCAGGCTTCTCACTGTGGCTGTGCAGAAAGACGGCTTGGACGCCATAGCGCCTGGCAACAGGTCCCAAAACTGCGGCCGACCAGATGGGATGACAATGGAGAATCTGGAATTCCCCTTGATGTGCGCGAAAAAAAGCGTGGATATTCCCCATAGAGAGGGGGCCCGGACGGGGAATACGGAAAGTCCTGCCGCCCAGGGAGCGGATCTCCTGTTCATAGGATAGCGGACCATCCTCAAAATATAAAAAATCAAACTGAACCCGGCTGCGGTCTATATGGCGGTAGTAGTTCATGACCACGGCGGCCATGCCGGAGCTGACCTGGATATCCGCCATAAAATGCAGTACACGCCGCATTGTTTCCATCCTTTCTGTTAACTCTGAGATGCGGCTGCGGTCAACTCCTCCGGTGTCCCGGCCCAGGGCATTTCCGGCGCGTCTCCCCGGCGCAGAAACCGCTGGTATACGCGCTGGCGCAGAGCGTCAGGCAGCAAGACCGTGCCGCCAAAGCGGATCAGTAGATTCTGGCAATAGGTCCCGGCACCGATCAGGCCGCAGGTTCGCAGAGCGTGCTCCAGCCGAACCGTTTGGCAAAAATAATTCCACCCACCGCGGCGCGCCTGGAGTCCGGATACCCGGGCCAGGACGCATACCTCCGGCAGATTTGCCATACAGCAGCCAGCTGCCAGCATACGGCCCCACAGGAAATAATCCTCAAACCCCTTCAGGTCCTGATAGCCGCCCGCTGTCAAAACATCAGCCTTGCGAAACAGCACCGTCATGTGATTCATCGGATTACGTCTGGCGGCGCTTTGGCGAATTTTTTCTGGAGATACCGGCACCATGCGATAGCCCTGGATATTTCCCATGGTACCGGTAAATTCCGCAATTTGCCCACCCACAACGGACAGGCCGGGATCGGCGTTCATAGCCGCCAGCTGGTGCTCCATCCGCAGGGGCAGCGCAATATCGTCTGAGTCCATACGGGCCACCAGTTCGCAGTCACACGCAGACAGTCCCTCTTGCAGAGCAACGCCAAGCCCCTGATTTACGGGCAAACGAAGAATCCGGAATAAATCCGGATACGTAGAGGTAAAGCCATCGATCACTTTGTCCAGTGCCGGAGTCAATGGCCCATCACACACCAAAACGAACTGCGTTGGAGGGCAGGATTGGTAGAGCATGCTTTCCACCGCAGCAGAGAAAAATTCTGCGTTCTCCTTCACGTATACGGACATTAGAACAGAATACTCCACTACCGAGCCCCCTCGTGGTCAAAGATAATATGTATGGTGGAGAACAAACACTGCAGATCTAGTCCCACAGACTGATTCCGGATATACTCCATGTCATAGCAAAGCTTCTCCTCCGGGCCGAGGTCGTAACCGCCATTGACCTGAGCAAGACCAGTGAGCCCCGGCGTTACAGCCAAGCGCTGATAAAAACCCGGAATATAGGTCTCGAATATTTCATAGAATACCTGCCTTTCTGGGCGGGGGCCTACGAAGCTCATGTCCCCACGCAGAATATTCAATAGCTGAGGCAACTCGTCGAGCCGAGAGTTCCGCAGAAACGTGCCCACCTTTGTACAGCGGCTATCATGTTTATCAGCCCACTGCGGGCCATTCTTTTCAGCATCGAGACGCATAGTGCGGAATTTATACATAACAAAACTCTTTCCGCCCTTCCCAACTCTCTCCTGCCGATAAAAACCGGGGCCGGGGGAATCCAAACGTATTACCACATAGATAACCGCACAAGGAATAGCAACCACCAGGCATGCCATCAACGCCATTACCACGTCAAAAGTGCGCTTCACAAATAAAAATACTCCATCAGAGCGGGCAGCAATAGTAACTGTCGGCATTTCTTCAATTCTGGTGGTATCCTCACCCATACGGATGGCAGAATGCGCCATAACCCCGCCTCCTCTGCTGGTCGTCGCCTATATAATTTGATGAACATTATTCTGTTATTTGCTACGCAAATAACAGAGGTTGGCATGCCAACCTCAAATATTCTAATTCACTTATAATTATATAGTATAGCCCGAGTTGTAAAAAAATGCAACCCACTTTTCTATAATTTGGCAAAAAGTGAATTTATTTAAATTATATTCTCCGAGTTGTACAAAACGCGGCAACATAATGCAAAACATACAGGAAGAAGCAGTCTAGTTATTAGAGAGGAGTGAATTTCATGACGCACTTACATGTGAAAGTAACTGAAAAAACAGCGTACTACACAGGTCCCATGCCAGTATGCGGAAACTCTGACTATATGGTGGAATGGGAGTTGGATCAAGAATGGGATGACCGCCAGTCCAAGACCATGCGGGTGGTTTTCCCGGATGGCCGATATCAGGACACCTTGTTCAGCGGCACATCCGTAGCACTGCCTGCGATCCCGAGTCCCGGGTGGATATCTGTGGGCCTGTATGCCGAGGGACTTCAGACACGGCCCGCAGAGATCCGCGTGCTGGCATCTGTTGTAAGCAGCAGCGGCACACCAGCTTCCCCGGCTCCGGATGTGTATGGGCAGCTGGTGGCGCTGCTGGACAAGAAAATTTCCGCGCCTGATCCTGCCGGAGAGGTCGGGCAGGTCCTGTCAAGCGATGGTCAGGGTGGTTACAATTGGGTAAGCCTGCCCAACGGATCGGCTATGGCCATGCGGATAGCGGACGGTGTTATCCAATACAGCCCTGACGGGGATACCTGGTCAAATCTGGTGGACATGGCAGAGCTGACAGGTCCTGTGGGGCCTGCCGGACCTGCGGGAAAGGATGGTGCAGACGGCAGTAATGCCTCTGTTACCCTGGAAAATGTAACCCAGGCCCTGGGCTATACCCCCGTCAGTCCTACCCAACTGGCCACCGCCATGGAAATGGTTCCGGACTATGTGACCCAAGCAGCAGACAGTGTGGCCCAGCGCATGCTGGAGCATGTGGGGGCCAACACTTTCAGCTTTGCGCTGTTCACAGATCTACACTATGCACCGTATTTCAACGAAACCAGAGGAGCGGAACACCCTATCAGCTATGCAGAAACGGCAAAGCACCTGGTGGCGGCAGTAAACCGTGTCCATGAAAAGGTCCCGCTGGCCTGCGTATTATCTCTGGGTGACAACGTAGAAAGCGCCGACAATGCCGATAAGGTAACGGCTGCCGCTCTGCCTACCGCTGCCTTGCGAGGCGCCCGGAATCGAAAGCTTCAAATGGATAAGGTCACGCAGCTGTGCAGTATTTTCCAGGGCTTTTGTCCTCTGTACATTCCTCAGAAAGGGAATCATGACGACGGCGGCCTGGCCGCCTATTCATCCGAAGCAGATCACAAATATTACCTGTCCTATCTGATGCAGGATGGTGACTATTTTGCCAGATTTTTTGCCAGGAGTGGCAGCAACGCCGTGCATATGGATGCCGATGGGAACCTACTGGCGTGCTATCTGGATGTGCCAGCCTGCAAGGTGCGGATGATCTCTCTGAACTGCGTGGACTTGCCCTATACGTCCAATGCGGACGGAAGCTGTCCCTATCTGGGTGCACCGTATAACCAGTATCTGGCAGGTCAGCACTGCTACGGTTACGGACAGGAACAGCTGAAATGGCTGGCTGGCACTGCGCTGCAGCTGCCGGGGAAAGGCTGGAAGGTCATTGTGTTCCAGCACATCCCCATGCTGGACAGTTTTACTAAGCAGGATGGCGGTGCTGCGGACCACCAGCGCTTCAATTATGACGTACTGGAGGGGATTCTGGATGCCTACCAAAAGGGAACGGCCTACTCCTGTGCAGTTGCCGCCGGCAGGGCCCCCAATGGAGCAGAAAGTACCTATTTCCCCTGTACGGTGTCCGCAGATTTTACTGGCCAGGGGGCACGGGATATCATTGCTATATGGAATGGGCATATCCACCGGGATCTCTACAGTAAAACGACCATGCCCACGAAACCGGTGGGGGCCACCATTATCATTCCAGATTTTATCAACCGGTTCAGCAGTGATGATGTCACGTTTCTGTACAATCAGCGCTATAGCTCCTCTGCCGCCAACAAGCTCAGTACGGCAAACAGCAAGGGCAGTCTCAGCAACGTTATTGCCGCCGCCAAGGGAGACACCATCCGTATTCGCTTCGGTGCGTCTATGGCAAACTATGCCTGGCCGATAGTCCTTCAATGCAGCGACAGCGTCGGCACCGTTACCACAGCAGGCATCTACGTCAGTGACGGAAATGATGCAAAAATCACCTGGAACAGTGATAAGACGGAGGCCGTGATCACCAATCCCTATACCGCTTCCTATTACCGCTTTGCCCTTCCTCTGGAAACGGACGGTGTGATTATTACGGTAAATCAGGAGATCACCTATTCCCAGCAGACTGGTGAAGGCGGCCAGCCAGTTTTGTTTGTCTCTACTATGCTGGCCTGTCCCAATTATTCTGACGGAGGAAATGCTTGGGACGGCAAGCATTATATCCACACCGCCGGTACCGCCGAGGAAACCTCCATAGATTTTGTCACAGTGGATATAGCTCGGAAAAAAATCTATGCCACACGCTATGGTGCTGGTTCAGACCGCGAAATGAACTTCTAATTGCGGGGAAGTATTTGTACCTTACATCAGGTATCGGCGGAGTTCGACAATGGCTTTCTTAACGGATTTAATGACCGCAGGATAGCTGCACCCCTCCAACGCCGCAATCTGCTCATAGGTCAAGCCTGCAAAGTAATACAGCTCCAAACGACGGCGCTGCGTGTCAGGCAGTATGGTAATTGCTTTATGTAGTGCTTCTTGCATTAATTTCCCTTCAACCCAATCAGCTACCTGATCTCCTGACGCACAAATAGCTTCCGGAAATTGCACACCTCGGGCAAAATGCCGTTCTTCCTCATTGTGCAGACGTTTTACATCCAATTCTAATTGATTCATGGCGCGGTAGAGCTCCATACCAAGTGCAATGCAGTGGTTTTTCCCCTCGCCGTCAACAAATCTCACGTAAAATTGCGGTTCTGCGTTTTCTGCCTCAACTGTGAAAATTGTGTATGGAAAATCCGCATACTTCCTCCTTTTGGGGCGCTTATCCTTGCCAAGATAAAATTTATCCATTTTTATAGTCCTCCTTTATTGTCCGATTTTTTGCGTAGTTAAAAGTCGGACGGAGGACCCCGGCACGGCACATGCCTGGTGAGCGATTCGCAGTGTAATGAACTCGGTCTTCGTAAAGGCATTTTGTTCATATTCAGCTGGCAGCATCACGCCATAAAACAACACCACTATAAAAAAGCGCTTCTATGAAGGACAGGTCGTCTTGAACGTTCCTTCATAGAAGCGCTTTATTCACTTATACGCACCGCGCAATCCGGCATCTTTTATCGCATCACCTGGCAGCTCCAGCTTCTGCTGATACTTGGAAAGAGCATTGGGCATTAACAAGTCATCCTCTTTGCGGGAAATTCTCATGATTGCATCCGATAAGACCATAGCCCCTCCATTTTGAAACTATTTCGTCCAGTCTTACTTGTAATACCATCGTACCAATTAATATGGCGTATTGCAATATATTTGACTATATTATTCGTTAAATTGTGTTAGATGATTTGCTAATATATCGCACATCACTTCCTGATAAAGCCATATCCCAGTATCCGATGATCGCCTACCGTGTAGGAGTCCTGACGGCAAAAATTATTGTTGTTACCTTCAACTGTATAAATAGTTCCATCCTTGACACGTTCCACGATACCCACATGGTCAGCCTCCCCATCTTGGGGGCCAGAGCCGCCCTCGTTGTCCCAATCGAAGAAGATAATCATGCCGGGAGCAGGCTCGACGGAGCCGTCCAACCATTGCCCACGATCCCGAAACCACTGCACACCATTTCCGCAACCGGCAAATTTTGGGCAAACACCGGTGTCGATATAGCCGCATTGGGCGGCACACCAGCTGACAAAGCAGGCGCACCATTCCACATGGCTTTCAAACCCATACCAAGACCAATACGGCTCACCGCCTATATTTCCGACCTGCGACAGAGCCACCGTGACGATAGCATCGTCCCCGGAGTAAATGCCGTAAAGGACGGCAGACCATATACTGCGATTTCCCTCAGCAAGCAGTTCGGAAAGCTGCTGCCGCTGATCGGCGTTGAAATTGAAATGGTCTGCCATCTCCTCGGCGGTTCTGTGGCTGCCCGTAATATAAAGATAGGTGCGTGTGACCGTCGTGGTAGTTTCCACGATGTTCCCGTGGCCGTCGTCGGTTTCGGTGATGACGGCCTCAGTCTTACGCTCGGTGCGGGAAGATATTTCGTTCATCTGCCAGAAAATATCCTTGAGGATGGCCTTTTTGGCATCGTCCACCGTAGCGACCTCCTGTGGATCGTTTGGGTCAGTCGTGGTTTTCACCGCATACACGGCCAGCACCTCCGGCCAGACCGCACGGGACCCGGACATTTCCAGCTCATCATAGGTGCTGCTTACCCTTGTGGCGTCAATCTGTAATTGATAGTCGGCATTGATCTCCTGTACGACCTGGCGCATGGTCTGTCCCGTACCGCTGTCCTCGCCGGAGAAGAAGATGCCGAAGCAAGAACCAGCGATTAGCCCGATCACACAGAGGACAAGGATAATCGCCACCGCTGCCCAGCCCCCTGCGGCAATGGCAGCAATGACAGCCTTTGTTCCGGAGATAGCTGCTTTTGCAGCGGAAGCTAACACCTTAACAGCGCTCTGAGCCGTCTGGGCAGCGACCCTCGCCGCAGTCTTGACCGTCTGAACTGCCTTTGATGTCGTCTTTGCGCCAGCCTTGGCCGCCTGCACCGCTCCGGAACCGACAGGCAGCTTTACGACGATGCGGCCGGTCCGCTGCATGGGGCGAGCACCTATCCGCATTATTTTTGTGGGCTTGGGCGTATGGACGGCCTGCACCGCTTTCTTCGACTTGTTTTCCCTCAGTACGTCCCTGCATTTTTGCATTTGCGCTCTTGCCTTGTCCGTATTTCGCCGTGCATCAGAAAAGTCACGACAGCCCCGCTTCCGGAATTGGAAGCCCAACTCGGAGACTGCGCCTTGCGCCATGCGCTCCAGCTTCTGAGCGCTGTACTCCTGCGAAGAGGTCTCTGCAGGAGTGGCGTTACGTTCAGCAGCATCCTTTGTGCGGACGGCCGCAGACTTCAGGTGCTCAGCGGCAACCGCCGCACGGTCAATGGTCTTAACGGTTCCCTTGACGGCCTTTCTTGTTTTCAGGTCTGCCATTGCGCCCCCTCAATTCTCATGGAGTGTGACATTTTCCATTCACTCATCTCGTCTTACCTCCCACAATAATGCTCTCGTCCGGTTTCGTGGTCATCAGGCGGTACAACTCCGTGTCCTTGGGGAACTGATTCCGAAACGGCACCAGTGCGCCGCCGTAGCGCAGCAGGCCGCAGCCTGCCGGTGCGTTAGTGATATAGCTGGTCTGCTCCGGGGAGATGTTCAAAAGCGCCGCCAGCTTCTCCCGGTCGCTGGGTGCCTGATTCAGCAGAATCAGCATTTCGGAGTTGGAGAGCATGGTGCTGGCCTGCACGCTGTCCAGCAGATACTCCACATTCTGCGTAATGGCGGTGGGATAGGCCCCACGTTTGCGGAAGCGCCGCCATGCGGAATCGAAGAAATCCGCACTGTACGGATTCTGAAAGACCACATGGAACTCGTCTATAAAAAGGTGTGTCCGCTTGCCCTTGCGCCAGTTCTCCGTCACACGGTTCAGCATGGCATCCGTGATGATCAACAGCCCCATTGTTTTCAGCTGCCGCCCCAGGTCCATAATGTCATAGATGACGATGCGGTTTTGCGTGTCCACGTTCGTCTCATGGGCAAAGGCATCCAGACTGCCGGTTGTGAACAGCTCCAGCGCCAACGCCAGATCACGGGCTTCCTCCTCCGGCTGCTCCAGCAGCTTCTCCCGCAGAACGCACAGCGTCGGGACAGGGCCGCCCCGCTTATAGGCCGCATACACGGCATCCACGCACCGGTCAATGATGCTCTTTTGCAGAGGGCCGATGCCGCCCCGGTCCAGCTGTTCAAACAGGGACAGAATAAACTCGGATTTGTCTACCACCGGGTTGCCGCCGTCACCGTAGCCCTCCACCATGTCCATAGCGTTGATATGGTCGGGGCTTCCCGCCGCAATGCGGATAACCTCGCCGCCCAGCGCCTGCCCCAGCGCATAATACTCACGCTCCGGGTCGCAGACGAGAATATCATCCTGTGTGGCCAGCGCAAGAAACGTGATCAGCTCCTTTGCCGAAAAGGACTTGCCGCTGCCGGGGACGCCGGTAATAATGGTGGATTGGTTCAGCAGATTGGCCCGGTTGCACAGCAGCAGATTGCCGGAGATGGCGTTTTCTCCGTAATAAATGCCGCCCGGCTCCATGATCTCCTGCACCCGGAAGGGCATCAGCGCCGCCAGAGATTCCGAGGTGAAGGTACGCAGAATATCCAGCTTCTGCACGCCGATGGGCAGCGCCGTATTCAGTCCGTCCATCTGCTGAAAGCGAAGTGTTGCCATCTGGCACATTCTTCCGGTGGCGGCATTCATAATATAATCGGTGTCAGCATCCAGCTGCTCTTTGCTGTCCGCTGTATGCACCAGCGTCAGCATCCCCAGCATCATCCGCTGGTCACGGATGGTCAGGTCATCCAGAAATTCCTTCATCTCCGCTCGCTGCTTCTCCATGTCATAGGGAACCGTTCCGGAGAAATTGTTGTTGGCCTGCTGCTTCCGCAGGAAATCCACAATATTCCGCTCCACGCCCAGCAGGCGGCTCTCGCTGTCCCAGATGGCCTTGTCCATAGGAATCGGCACCACATCAATGGAGAGGATCATGGGACGGTCGATACCGGAAAGTTCCGAGAGAATATCGTCCCGCAGATAGGCGGCGTAATCCTTCAAAAACAGCACCCGGCCATAGCGGTCGCCCATGCGGAAGTGGTCCCGGTCAAATTCAAAGCTGTCCGGGCAGATATAGTCCTGAAAGCTGTGGCCCAGCTTCATGGACAGCGCCGGGTCAAAGTGGAAGTCTGCCTCCTCACCGTGGCGATAAAAGCCATGCAGGGCCCGCAGCCGGTCCATCATGTCCAGTTCTGTGCAGCGGGAGCCAAGCCGGGAGAGCGCCAGCGTAAACTCCGCTCCTGCACGGACAAAATAGCTTTCGGCATCCTTATAGCTTTTGCGTGTGACCGTCACGGTGATATACAGGTCCCGAATCATCCCGCTGGCGTGAGATGCTTTTTCCAGCAGCATGGCGTTGTACTCCCTGCGATAGTGGTCGTGACCGTCATTTGCGTAGGGAATCATGATATAGTCCTCGAAATCACGGCGATTGAGCTTCCGGGTGACAACGCTGAACTTTGTGGACGCATTGCTGTCGCAGAGATTCAAAAGACCGCTGTATCCCAGCAGCATGGATTTCTGGTCCTCCTCACCGGCCAGCGCATAGTTGATGTCGGAAAACTGCCATGTGCGGCTGTACCGGTTCGACCCCACAAGGAAGATACCGCTTTTCCAGACCGTGCGGATGGGGATCACCTCCTGCACGCTGCGGGGAATACGGAACTGCTCCGGATCTCTGCGAAGCAGCCCTTTCAACTTTTTCAGCATTTTTTGCTACGCCTCCTTTTTGTTCCATGTTCCGCTATAAGCTTCGGGGCAAATGCACCAAAATTTATAGCGGAGCGCTTCTTTTCCTGCCTGCGCTGTTCCTGCATAGCTTCCCAATACAAATTGGTCGGTCGGAAGGTCAGCCGCTTGGGAACGAGAAATTCCGACCGCAGCCATGCAATGAAAAACTTTTCTGCCATCATGCCGTGGTATTTCACAAAGCCCATAGCGGCAAAGGGCGCTGCGCCGAGGATGCACAGCCAGCTGACCGTTTCCGTCCCCAGCGCATCCCGCAGGCCCAAATAGATGCCTACTGCCATCCCGCAGGCCAGCAGCGAAAAAATGAGCTGCCGCAGCGACAGCCCGAAGAAGATATTCTCCTTGTAGTCCCGTATCTCCCGGTTGATTTTGATCTCCATAGCCGTTATCCTCTCTCCGGTGCATTTTTCGCCGGTCGCTTGGGCTGAATGGCCGTGGGACTTTCGCCGCTCTCCGGGCGCAGGAAGTCCATCCGTGCGGCGGCGTGAATGGCATTGTCGTTGAGCTGGCGCTGCCATGCGCCTACGGACGGTGCCCACTTGAATCCGTTGCATTTCAGCTTGCTGCGCTGCTCCTCCGAGGGCTTTTCGTCAAAATACAGCCGCAGACGGTTGTCCTCCTTGTCTGCTTCGGCACGGCCGCCCGGAAAGTCCCAGCCCACATATTCTGTGCTTTGCGTCCGGGATACCTCCTCAATGCGCTGCCGGATCCGCCGCATCTCCGCTGTGTTGCCGCTGAGGACGTAGGACGGATACGGCTGCTTTTCCCACGAATATCCCTCCTGCACACGCCTGTCCAACTTAGCGGCAGCCTCATCCGAAAGGCCGGGGCAGCCCAGCGCCGTGGCGTGCTTGCGGAAATAGGCATTGACTTCCTTCATGCGGGCGTGCATTGCAGTCAGCTTGTCGAGCTTGGCCTGCAGCTTCTCCACTGCCTGTGGATCGTCACTGTAAATCACATGGTTCTGCATCATTGCATTTTCTCCTTTTCAAATTAAAGTCCCATCATCTCTCGTACCACACGGTCTGCCATTTTTACCGTCCCGACCAGCACCAGAAGATTGAAAATCAGCTCTCCTACATACGTCCATACCTGCGTGACTGCCGCCGCATTGGGATCAACGGCAGGCGGGCTGGATGCAAGCAGGGAGAAGATGATGCAGGCCAGCACGATAATGGCTCCCTCCAGACACACGGCGGCATAGGATTTCAAAAAGCTTTTGCCCACCTGTTGACTCGGTTCCCCCGCAAAGGCCGAAAGGGGGATCGGAGCAATAGCCGTGTAGATATACAGGCGAAAAAAGCGGCCATATACCGTGAGGACCATGACAAAAGACAGGATCGTGATAAAAAGGCCCCCAATCAGTGCCACCGCCCAAAGCGGGATGCTCTCCCAAAAGCCGCAGCTTTCAATGGCGGTCACGATCTCGGCGGGTAGCACCGTCTCCTGCGCTGCACCCATTCCGGCTGCCGACATGATGGAGGAAATGACCCCCTGCACGATGGTGAACAGGGCCATCATCAGTTCCAGTCCGTAGGTCACGGCGGCTTTGGCCAGCGCAAAGCGGATAAAGAGCTTTACCGCCGCCTCCGGGCGCTTGATCTCTGCGAAGGAGCCGCAGGTTTTCACGACGCCCACCACAAAAAACAGCACCAGCAGCGCAAGCCCAATGGCCTGCATCGTGTCGTGGATGAGCAGGACCACGTTCCAGATGGTGCCGCCCTTGAATGTTTCCGGCGATTGCGTGATGAGCTGCCAGATCTCCGCCAGCTTTTCGTTCCAAATCGCAAGGGCGTTCTCCAGATTCTGAACGACCCAGTTGTCACTCATATTGCGTTCTCCTTTCCCGGCAGCAAGAGACAGGCTTTGCGCCTGCCTCTTGTTGCCATCTTTATCGGGTGCGGTCTGCCGGGGACTTGCGAACGATCCCGTACACATCGTCCACAAAGAACTTCCCGACAAACGGATTGAAAATCGCATGGCATCTCACGCCGTTGTATTCCGCCAGATAGTCGTTGTCGCCCAGATGCTTGATGATCCTTGCTTCTCCCAGAACGTGCTTTTCGCCCTGTTTCAGAGAATGGATATAACACTCGCACTTTCCCATGATGTTCCTCCTTTCCCTCAGCCCGTGATAAGCGACAGAATCTCTTTGGCAAATGTCACGATCACGCCGCCAGCGAGTGTCAAAAAGCCGTTGCTGCGCTGGGACGGGTCGTGACTCTGGAAGGACAGACCGATTTGGACAATGCCCCAGCCAAGAAGGATCAGCCCCACCGCACGGATCACGCCGAAAATAAAGTCGGACAGGTTGTTGATGACCGTCAGCGGGTCGCCAGCGGCAGAGGCCGTTACAGGCATACAGCACACGCAGAGGACAGCGGCGGAATAGACTGCCAGAAATACCCGGCTCTTTTTCCCCATCGGCAGGGGCCTGGTTTGCAGACGTTTTCTTTTATCAGGATGCTTCATCATAATTTTCCTCCATAAAAATCGCTTCCAGTTCTTCACTGGAGAGCAGTTCAAACTTTTGTTCAGATAGATCGGCCGCAGGAATTTCCTCGTCTGGTCCCCACTGCCAGCCATCCAGACAGATGGACGCCACGGCCTGCTCCGTTCCGCCGTGGACATAGGGCAGCCCGCCGCCATCCGGGGTGCGGGACACCAGCGGGTGGGTCAGGATGTCATATTTGTCGTCGCAGACCGGCAATTCGCCGCGGATAAACAGTAGCGCCTTGCGGTTATCCAGCATCCGCACCTCGTCCGGCGTCATCAGCTCCCGGCCCGTGATCTGATAATTTGTGCTGTAATTTCCATTGCGCCCGGACGATTTCCCGTAGGTGTTGGTGTCAATCGTGGCTTTGCCCAGCAGTTCCGAGATATACTTGTGCGACCCCTGTTCGTTGCCGCCGAGATACAGCAGTTCGTCGCAATTCCCCAGCACGCTTTCCCATTGCTTTTCAAACAGCGCCTTCAGCTGGGCTATATTCTGCAGGATGATGGACACAAACACATTGCGGGAGCGCATGGTGGACAACTTGATTTCAAAGTCGTTCGGCAGACTGATGTTGGCAAACTCGTCCATCAGGAAATGGACCGGGACCGGCAGGCTGCCGCCGTGCTTATGGTCGGCGCTGTCAAAAAGCTGCTGGAAAAGCTGCTGATACAGGATCGACACCAAAAAATTGAAGCTGGTGTCGCTGTCGGGAATCAACCCAAACAGCGCCACCCGTTTTTCACCCATGTCCTGCAAATACAGTTCATCCGTGGCCGTCAGGGCAATCAGGGAATCCAGGTTGAACTTCTCCATGTGGGACGCCAATGTGATTTGAATGCTTTTCAGCGTTTTGGCGCTGCCGGAGCGATACTGCTTGTAATACTTCACGGCAATATGCTCCGGGTCCCGCATTTCCAGCCGTTCAAAAAGCACATCCAGCGGAGAGAGATAGCTGTCGTCATCCTCCCGAACTTCTCCGGCCCGAAGCATCTCCATGACCATCGGAAAATTCTGTTCCTCCGGTGGGGCCTCGTGATAGAGATAATAGACCAGCGCCGAGAGAAGAATGGATGCGGTGGAATCCCAGAAGGGGTCCTGCGACTGTGCGCCCTTGGGCGTTGTCGCCTTAAAGAGATTCGTCACCAGCGTCTGTACCTCATTGTCGTTGGTCAGGTAGACGAAGGGGTTATAGCAGTGACTTTTCTCCATGTGTAGCAGGTCCAGCACCCGGACATCATAGCCTGATTCCCGCAGCAGCCCTCCGGAATCCCGCAGCAGCTCGCCCTTGGGGTCAAGGCACACAAAGGACGGCCCCTTCGGAGACAGGCACGCCTCATACAGACATGGCTTTGCATAGCAGCGGGTCTTACCTGCGCCGCTGCCGCCGACCACGACCGTGTTCAGGTTGCGCCTGTGCTTTCGACCGTCCAGCCCCATGCGGATGTGCTGGGTGAACACCTTGTTCGGCTCCGGTGGCTTGGCGCAGTATTTCCGGTTCAGCCGCTCCGGGCTGCCCCATTTTGCGGAGCCGTGTTCCACGCCACGCCGGTAGCTGCGCCGGGTGGACAACATCGCTCCCACCAGCAGGCCATAGGCGGCGACAAAAAAGAGGACAGCCTTTCCGCTGTCCTCGCACCAAATAATATGAAACGGATGCTGCATTGCTGCAGGGAACTGCCGGATGATCCCGAAAAGTCCACCGGATGCGGCCGGGGCCACCAGCAGCCCCAGCCACACCGCAGGAAGCAGGCCCAGCAGATACCACACGCTCTTGGCTTTACCGTTCATCTCTGCACTTGCCCTTCCGGGACTTGCTCGGCGCATCAATGGTCTTGACAAGCACCTCGTCCACAATATCCGTCGGGCGCTGCTCGTGGATTAAATCGTTTCGCAGTTCATTGAGCGCATGAATGACCACTCCATGCTGGTACGAATCGAGGGTCAGCACCCGCTTACTCGGTTTCTCCATCGCTTACCGCTCCTTTCTGGCGTTTTTCTGTGCGGACGCACGGCTCTGCTCCAGCGCCCGCCCCATTCTGCCGGTCATGGCCTGGAGCGTATCTCGGATATCGGTCAGTTCACTGCGAATGGTCTGCGAATCGGCATCCCGCAGCGATTCCGGCAGGCGGCTGAAATCGTACCCACGGACATCTACCCCATATTTGCGGCAGAGCATATAGGAGATGCAATAGCCCCGGAACGCATCCGCCTGCGGGTCAGCGTGCTCCGTCTGGTCCAGCTCCGCACGGGCCATCGCCAGCGACACGCAGCGAAACAGATCCTGTCCATCCATGCCACGCTGGACAACGACGGTTCTACGGGTGTAGTCATAGGCCGCACCGTTGGGGACATTCTCCGCCATTTCGATGGGCACCGGGCGCTTGGAGATCAGAGCCGAGAGCAGCAGGCGGTCATCATAATGCACCTGCGGCTGGCGTTTGGCATCCGTCTGTGCAATATCAAAGACCTTTTTTACATGATAATAATATCCCGTGCGGCCGTCCTCGGTCACATAGCTGTCCCCGGCCTCCAAAATGGAGATGCCCGTCTCATGCCTGCGGACATATACCCCCTGTTTCTTCCAGCCGTCAAAGTCCCGCAGGCGGGTGGCCTTGTCATTCTGTGCGTAGATCAGCAGGGCATTGGTGGGCGAGTAGCGGTCAAAGCGTGCCTGCACATTCAGAAAGCCCCGGAAGGCGTCTCCGTCCTGCATGATCTCATGCGCCATTTCATCCGCCAGCGCATACAGGTCGTCCCGCTCGGCCTTTTTCTTGGCGGCGTATTCCTCCTTTGTCAGCTGCGGCGGGGCGCTGGGCGACTCCGGGGCAGCGGGGGTAGTAAACAGATCGTCAAAATTTGCCATCGTTATCTCTCCTTACTTTTTCTGCTCCGCTTCTTCTGCGGAGGTTGCTTGTGCCGGATGGGCTGCTGCGGCCTTTTCTCCTGCTCCGGCTCATTCCGCTGGGTGGGGATGGTGCCGTCCTCCTGTCCACGCCGGATCTCCCGCAACTCCTCCCGGACGGAAGGACGACCATCTTTAGACGCCCCTTCGGAGTTCTCTCTGGTTTTGGAAGAAGGCTCGGACGGACGGGAGCGCTCCGTGCGAGCCGCCGTAGGGTTTTCACGAAGCGTCTCCTGCCGGTCGGCGGGGCCCGAAAGCATCTCGTCCAACAGGCGGTCATCCTCATTTTTCTGGGGATGTGTCTGCTCCGGGGCAGGTTGTCCGGATGTTTCTTTCTCCTCGCCGGACAGGCTCTCCCGGATGGTCTCCGGGTCGGATACCGTGGCGATTTTGATATTCTCCACGATGCGGTTGATTTTTGCGGCATCCTCGGCACGCACCATGATCTCGCTGATGCCCTGCGGATTGTCCTTTGCCTCCCGCAGCACGCAGTAGACCACGCCGTAGCGCTTGGCGTCGGCCACAAAACGGGCCATGTCCTGATTTTTGACGGTAAAGATGGTCAATTCCTTGCCGCTGCGGAGCATGGCGGTCAGGCGCTGCCGCCCTTTGACCTTGTTCCTGTCCCGGTTTTTCAGGGCGGCGATCAGCAGCGCCGATACCTCCTTGGCCGCACTGCCTGTAATCTTGGCGGCCACCTCCACGCCCTCCAGACTGAGCCGGACGACCTGTTCGGCGGCGTCACCGGATGTGTTCATGTTGCTGTTCCTCCTTCTGTTGATTTTTCTCGTCCTCCCGGACGGCTTTCAGTTTCTCCGCCATCACGCCGGAGCGCTCTGCAATGTCGTCGCACAGATGTACCTCCCGGCGCAGCGCTTTGAGCCGTTCAGACAGCTCCCTAATCTGCGCCCTGTGTGCATCGGCCTGTTCCGGGCTGTCCCGGACGGGCTTGGTGCGCAGCGCCTTCTGCAGCGCCCGACGCTGGGCGGAAAGGGTCGTGATCTGCACCTCCTGTTCCTTTTTATATAAAGCAAGCTGCTCGGCGGTATCAATGTGATGCCGTGCGAGCAGCCGTACTTCCTGTGAGATATTATTCAGTTTTATCAGATCCTCCCGGAGGAGAAAATGCAGCCGTGCCCGGTTCTGCGGGCGGCGCTTTGGAAACACGCCGAGTTTATAGCAGTAATAAAGATACAGTGCCCGAAAGCCGGTTATCTGCCGTGCTTTCTGCCACTTGTCCATAGAATAGACTTTCTTCCGTTCTTTTGGAGCCTCCGGATGGGGAGCCTGCGGCAGGGGCTGGGACAAAATACGTCGCCGTATCCCATCTTCGGTGTATGCCGCCCCGAAGTTCCGGGCAAGGCGCACAAAGCGCTCCTTTCCGGGCGGTCGCACGGAGATGTCCTTGCCGAACTTCACCGCATAGCCCTTCTGGCGCAGCAGATAATAAAACTGCTTTTCGCTGACGCTTTCCCGGATCAACTCGTCAATTTCGCTGCGGATCAGGCCACGCCATGTGGGGCGCTGCTCCTGTTCGGCCCGCCATTCCCCGTAGTGCTTTGCCTTTCCCGGCTGGGACTTCTCCACCACGGACAGGCCGTATTCCCGGCAAAGTGCGTCGGAGACTGTCCGCATTTCGTAGTAGTCTTTCCCGGTACGGTGGTAGCGGATGCCATCTATGAAGGACACAGTGTTCACCACAAAATGATTATGCAGATGGTTCTCCTTATCCAAATGGGTGGCAACCAGCACCTGATATTTCTTGCCCCACAGCTTTCGGGCCAGCTTCACGCCGATCTCATGGGCCAGTTCCGGTGTAGCCTCACCGGGGGCAAAGGACTGATACCCATGATAGGCAACGATGCCGTCCTCCTTGCCGAAACGTTTTTTGGCCGCCAGCATCTCATCCCGTGCCGTTGCGGGCAGGCAGTTGATGCCGCTGACCAGCTGGCGCAGTATGGGGACACTTTCACTGTCCAGTGCCTCCGTCGTTTTATCCGGACGGGCGGCGTAGTCAATGACATCCGATAAATTCTGTGCCTGCACATCGGTCATATTCTTTTGCCGGTAGAACTGCGGATTTTCCGTCTTTTCCGGGTTTTCGATATAGAGCACCACTTTGCCGAGCCATCCCTTCACGGCCCAAATGGAAGTTGTCGCCATAGCGCTACTCCCGTTTTGCCGGAAGGATGACTGCCGCCGTGACCTCCCGGATAAAGGCTTCCCACTGCCTGCGGCCCTCATCGTACCGCTTGGCATCTATGACGTTCAGAACATGGGCCTTCTGTGCAATTTGGTTGAGAAGGTTGCCCACATAATGCAGTTCCCGCATGAAGGCAAAGTATTCCGGCGGCGGGGCCTCACGGGGTACTACTCCGGCAATCAGGTGCCGCAGGTAGGCTTCACGGGACAGGCGGCATTTTTCCACCTGCTGGTTCAGGTGCTCCGCCTCCTTTTCGTTCAGCCGCACCTTGATCTCTATCTCTCGCTTGGTCATTACCGTTCCTCCAAAGGTCAAAATTGCCGCATCTGGCGGCGAGGGGTTACAGGGGATGCCCCTGTCAAGCTGCCTTTTGTCCCCAAAAGGCGTTGCTTGCTGGTATAGTACATTCCTGTACGCCCTGCGGACGTGCTTCCGGGTGTACCTGCTGATAAGAACATCCGTTATGGAAAATCAAGCGTAAATCCCGGCACACCATACCGCAAGCCTCCTCTGTTTTTCATTTAAGGTTATACCGTGAAGTATTATAATTTCGGGTATAATTTTGTAAGAACCTTATATTCGCTCATCGTGCCATACTTCTCTCCGTTTTCGGTACTGTTTTGGTGATCGGAAGCCCCTTCCGCAGGCAGAGCCAGTCATTATAATCCTTGCCCTGGCAAGGAAAACCGTCCCGCACAACATACTTGCCTGCCAGCTGCTGCCGGATTGCATCGGCGGCGCTGCGGCCCGCAAGGTCATTGTCGAGACACAGGTAAATGGTTTGGACTTCCCGGTGGTCCCGAAGATACTGAGACAGGGCCAGTGGCAGACGCCGTTCTGCCAAATTCTTCTTGGGCTGGTACACACCGGCCAGAGACAACAGGTGCTGCGACCTCCACGGCAGTCTGTCCTCCTGCGCCATCGTCGCAAAAGAAAGCAGGTCGATGGCCGATTCAAACAGATACAGCACCGGTGACGGTTCCTCGGCAGGGATGGAAAAGGAAAACCGCTTATCGCTGCCCATTGCTTCCCCTTTGAAGTCTGTTCCGATTCCCCGCAGGCAGGCATAACGGGGTTGGCCGTCTTTATCCTTGCCGACAAATACGACATTGTGGTGGGGATAGCTCTCATAGAGCCGACCGCTCCGGATGCAGGAATCAATCAGTTCATAGTCGATTCCTCGGCTGTGCAAATACTCGACGGCATGGGTGGCGCAGCGGCTGACCTGCGGCAAAAGCAGTGTCTTTGTCTGCTCCGGCTGCTGACGGGTACAAGAAATGGGCGGCTGCCCAGCCGCCCGTCCCACGATCCGCTCCACCGCATCGGTGAAGGGAACCTCTTTCACTTTGATCAGATAGTCCAGCGCCGTCCTGCCGCCAATCCCACGGGAAAACCAGCACCACTTCCCGTTGGAAATTTTCAGACTGTCGTGCTCACGGGTGCAATAGGTGCTGCCGCCGAAATGCACCAGCTCCTGCGGCTCATAGGTCTGGAGATAGGTCAGCAGGTCCATTTCCTTTGCCCGGTCAATCATCTCCCTTGTCACATAGCCCATCGTTTCATCATCTCCTTGATATAGAATAAGCCGGACAGGTTTCACATCGGTGAAAGCCGTCCGGCTATGTAGGGGATCTGCATACTCTATGCAGATCGGGGTTATTCGGTTGTACGGAACAAATTATCGAAGAATACGATCTCCGTCAAAAAGGAGAATATCCGGATTTTCATCAGCGGCGTCCAGCAGGCGCTGTGTAAAACCACTCTTGCTGAATACACCGAAAATCACGGTGTAGTTTGGATATGCTTTGCGGATCTCATCTGCATTGGAAACTTTTTCCTTCAGTGCAAAATACACAGAGGCATCTACCGGCTTGCTATGATATTTACATTCACCGGCAAATATCCGCTTATTCTGCTGGTCTACTGCCATCACATCAATCTCCGTATCACCGTCAAAATCATTCAGCCAATAAGAGCCGATACGGGAAGGGGTAAAGGATACTGCACCGTCTTTGCAGAGTTTTGCAAAGATGTCCTTGCAGATGTCCTCATAAGCAAACGCCACAAATTTTCCAATGAAGTCCTTTTGAATCTCGTCCAGAACGATCTGCATATTGTCCAATTCCAGCTCGCCCTTGTACGGATACACATACCGAAACCAGAAGCGGATAAAGTTGTCTGCGATGAAGTACAGACCTTTTCTGGATTTCTCTGGGTTCTTTTCGGTGATGGGCGTCCTTTTTTCAATGAAACCAAGCTCGGAGAGCGTGGACAGATAAGGCGTCAGTGATGAGGTTTCCTGTCCCAGCACACCGGCGATCTTCCCCAGCTTATGGTTTCCGTCTGCGATTGCCTTGATGATGGAGAAGTAGTTCACTGCCGTCATGGACTCACTTTTCAGCAGGAAGTTCGGCTCCTCATACAGAAAGCCGTTTTTAGACAATACCACATCCTCGATCTGATCCAGCAGATCTCGATTATCCTGGAAGAACTCCAGATATTTCGGCACGCCGCCAGTCACGGCATATTGTTCCACTGCCTTGTCGAAGGGCAGGTCCTGAACGGCGTAAATCTCTGTGAAAGGCAGCGGAGCCAACCGCATCTGCGAGGTTCTGCGTCCGTACAGAGGACTGTCATAGGACAGTGCGTGTTTTTGCATCATGCCGATTAACGACCCGGAAAGGATCAGCATAATGTTGCTGTCCTTGAGCAGTTCATCCCATGCATTTTGCAGAATGGAGGGGAAGGCTGGATTGGTCTTGACGAGATAGGGAAACTCGTCGATCACCAGCACCTTCTTCTGTTCCGGCTCATAGTCAGCGATCACTTGGAACATATCCATCCAATCGGAAAAGGATGCCTTTTGCAGCAGGCTGTTTTTTGTTGTTCGAGCGATCACTCCGGCAAGGCGCTTCATGCTCTGCGTTTCAAGTTCCTCCGTTGCAAGAAAATAAAACGCCGTTTTCTTTTTCAGAAATTCTTTGATCAACGTGGTTTTTCCGACTCTGCGGCGACCGTAGATCACCACAAAGCTGCCGTCACGCTCGTATTCTGCGTTCAATTTGGCCAACTCTGCTTTTCTGCCGATAAATTTCATAGGTCCGCCTCCTTGTATGATAAAATAGTTTATGATAATCTCGTTTATATTATACGCAAGGGACGCAGAAAAGTCAATCCCTGGGGCGAGTTTTTCTCACCTGTTTTCCAACAGGAAAATAAATGGAAGTTATTGGAAATACAGTATAATAAGCGGGATTATGATAAATCAGTTTATACTACACGCAACAAGGGCGATGTCCTGCGTCTCTTAGAGGAGAAAACAGGCAGCAGGCCGACACCTGCTGCCTGTTTTCTCCTCCTCGACCGAAAAAGCGGACGGATGCCGTTTATCGCTCCCGTTCTGCGGTTTTTGGCCGGATCCGGTCACCTTCATCCGGCTCATCCGCCATGACGGGGCGATCCTGCTCGTTAAGATTCAGCAGCACATTCAGCTCGTTCAGCCGCCGCGT
>NZ_JAJEPW010000042.1:0-27489 GCF_020687045.1 Brotocaccenecus cirricatena | reverse complement strand
GCCTCCCTTGGGAGGCGCATTTTTCGTTACAGGTCCAGGGTCAGGTCCCCGTCCTTGATCCAGCCCCACTTGCGCAGGGGGACCGCCAACAGCCAGGTAAGGACTGCCGGCAGCACAAAGGAGATCAGCACCAGGCCCAGCCAGTCCATGCCGGTGATGCCGGCCTTGACCCCGGCGGCCACGTCGCTGACCCAGCCGGTATACACGCCGATCTGGCCCACCAGGCCGCAGGTGCCCATGCCGCTGGACACCGCCGCGCCGTTCATCTCCAGCCGGAACAGGCAGGTGGCGATGGGGCCGGTGATGGCGGAGGCCAGGGTGGGGGGAATCCAGACCCGGGGATTGCGGACGATGTTGCCCATCTGCAGCATACTGGTACCCAGGCCCTGGGCCACCAGGCCGCCCCAGCGGTTTTCCCGGAAGCTCATCACCGCAAAGCCGATCATCTGGGCGCAGCACCCCGCCACGGCGGCGCCGCCGGCCAGACCCGTCAGCCCCAGGGCCGCGCAGATGGCGGCGGAGGAGATGGGCAGGGTCAGGGCCACGCCGATAACCACGGACACGATGATGCCCATGAAGAAGGGCTGCAGCTCCGTGGCCCACATGATGAACCGGCCCACGGCGCTGGCCGCCGCGCCGATGGGGGCGGCGATCAGGGCGGCGATGCCGATGCCGGAGAGCACCGTGACAATGGGCGTTACCAGAATGTCGACCTTCGTCTCCTTGCTGACGGCCTTGCCGATCTCGGCCGCCAGAATCGCCACAAACAGCACCGCCAGAGGCCCTCCGGCCCCGCCCATGAAGTTAGTGGCGAAGCCCACGGGAATCAGGGAATACAGCACCAGGGGAGGGGCCTCCAGCGCCCGGCCGATGGCCACCGCCATGCCCGGCCCCACCATGGCCGAGCACAGGCCGCCGATGGTGTAGGTCACGGCGCCCTCACCCTTACCCAGGGTGACGATGACATCCGTCAGGAATCCGATGTGCAGCTGCTGGCCCAGGGTGTTGAGAATGGTGCCCACCAGCAGGGTGCAGAACAGGCCCTGGGCCATAGCGCCCATGGCGTCGATGAAATACCGCTTGGCCGAGAAAACGATGTTCTTCCGGGCCAGGAACTTGCGAACTGCTTCCATAGCTTTGACCTCGCATATGTAAAAAGAATGTTATACAGGTGTCATGACACCTGTATAACATTCTATCACGTCTTTTTCGTTTGTCAACCGGAACTTTACTCCGCCAGGAAGCCCAGCTCCCGCAGGCGGGCCTTCAGATGCTCATAGGACGCCTCATCGGGGCAGGACAGACTGTGCAGATGGATGCCGTCTGTCAGCTGGGACAGGGGGGCGGCCCCCTCCATGCGGGCCATGAACTGCTCCACGTCCAGGCGGCTGCGCAGGTGCAGCGGGGCGGACAGCTGGCCATAGACCGGGTGGTCCACGATGACGTCCACAACGGTGCAGCCGCAGTCCACCATGGCGTTGAGCTCGTCCCGGGTGCCGGTGCCGTCGTGGCGGCAGGCCACCTGGCGCGGCAGACCCGTCTCCCCGGCGTCGGGGATCACATAGCCCCGGGCGGTGGCGGTGATGGCCTGGCCCGCGGCACGCAGCAGGGCCACATCCCCCACGATGATCTGGCGGCTGACGCCAAGCTCCTTGGCCAGGGCGGTGGCGCTGATGGGCTGATGGGCTTCGTGGAGCCGGGCGCTGATCCGGCTCCGGCGTTGTTCGGCGGTCATGAGGAGGACTCCCTTCGTTTTTTCCTCTATCATACACGATTCCCCGGCCCATGGCAAGTTTTTTTCATGAATTTCGCTGCCCTCTTGACAGATGGGCCGCCGGATGGTACACTATGGACAGAAAAAGAGAATACATTGCGCAAGTGCCTGCGCCGCCGGGTGGGCGGCACGGGAGAATAGTGAATCAGGTGAGAATCCTGAACGGTACCGCCGCTGTATACGGGGAGGCCGCGCACAGGGACGAAAGTCCGTCACTGGGAAACCGGGAAGACCGTGCGCCTGCCGCTGATCCGCCAGTCAGAAGACCTGCTTGCCGCCATGCTGTCCCCGCTGCGCGCCATACGGCGGAGGATAGATTCAATCGCGGGAAACCGGCCGCGCCAATGTCTATTGGCGCGGTTTTTTTGCAAGCCTGAGCGCGGCACTGCCGCAGCTTTCCATGGGGGCGGGCAGGAGCAGCCACTCCCGCCCGCCCCCTTACCTTATGTGAAATTTGCCGGTAAACGCCTGTAGGGGCCGGGTTCTACCCGGCCTGAAAGCGCCGGAATAGCGGGCGGGGCGGAGCCCACGCCCCTACGGGCCCACAACCAGCCTGCGGCTGGCTCGCAATGACACCACAAGAAGATTTCCGATAATTGGCCGCACACACGGGATGGCCGAATCAATATTTCCATCAAGAATCCGTATGATCTATCAGGAGGACGACATATGCTCATCAATTGGTTCCGGGACCAGGACCACCTGGTCTATATCAACGGCGAGACCCAGCTGGCCCAGCTGGAAAAGACCCTGCGCTTCCCAGGCTTGCAGGAGGCGGCGGAGGCCCTGCGGGACAATCCCAACCCGGAGGGCTACACCATCAAGGGGCCCAAGCGCACCTGCGGGCGGCTGTTTGTGCCGGACCTGACCTTCGGCAAGCACATCGAAATGGGGGAGAACGTCTTTTTCTACATGGGCGAGATGGCGGAGTGCTATGTCATCTACTGGCCCGGAAAGCCGGTTACGGAGGTGCACCATGGAGAAATGTGAAGCCCTGTCCACCAAGCCCGAGGAGTGCCGCTACTCCTTCTTCCAGCACACGGCCTGCGAGTTCTTCCCCTGCCATGAGACCGCCCATCCGGAGGACTTCAACTGCCTGTTCTGCTACTGTCCCCTGTACGCCTTAGGGGATCGGTGCGGCGGCAATTTCCGGTATATCGGCGACGGCATCAAGGATTGCAGCGGCTGTCTGTTGCCCCATGGCCGGAAAAGCTACGGCTACGTCACCGGCAAGTTCGGCGAGATCGCGGAGCTGGCCAAAAAGAACCGCCATACGGAGGAATAATAAATACCGTCTGTAGTTTTCTCAAAAAAAACTACAGACGGTATTTTCTTATCGCCCCAGGATGGTCTCGGCGAAGCCTTTGGCAAACAGCCGGGCGGCCCGCAGGGCCTCATCCAGCGAATTCCCGGCGGCCCCTACCTCCACCAGCAGGCTGCCCGGGGCGGCAAACTGGTTATAGCGGTAGTTCAGCAGGGTGATGGGCCGCATTAGGGTGGGGGACCGGCTTTCCAGCTTCTCCTGAACGGCGATGGCCAGGCGCAGATTGTCCTGCCAGCCGTCGTGGGCCACGCCCATGATCAGGCTCACCTGGGCGGCGGCGGGGTCCTCCGCCGTCACCAGCTTATACTGGGTGCCGTTGGCGTCCTGCACCGCGTCCCGGTGCAGGTCCAGCACATAGACGATGGAGGGGTACTTGGCTAGGTAGCTCTGGATAGACGCCAGACTGTTTTCATAGGCGTCGTTGTACGACTCCCCGTCGTGGAGGGTGCGGTCGTGGACCACGGAGATGCCGTAGGACGACAGCTCCGCCGCCAGCTCGTCCCCCACCCGGACCATGTTGCAGGAGCGGTCCGCCGTGCGGAAGGTGCCGGAGGGGACGTACTCCTGCCCCGGGGGCATGGTATAGGACTCGCTGGCGTGGCTGTGGACGATAAGGACCTGGGGCCCCTGCTGGGGACAGGCCGCGAACTGCCGGTCCCCCAGCACCGCCGGGTCCAGGGTCCGGCTGGACTTGTTTTTGATGTACACCCCGTTGATGATGCTGTAGCCGTCGGTGGAGCGGGGGTCCACCGTCTGGGCCGGGACGCCGTTGTCCGCCCCGGGCTGGGGGGCCGGGTCCTCCGACGGAGCGGGGGCGGGGTTTTCCGGTTCCGGTTCCGGGTCCGGCTGGGGGACGTCGTCCTCCTGCACCGCCAGGGACCGGCCCGCCAGCAGCACCGGCGACTGGCCCAGGGCCAGCACCGTGGCGGCGGACAGTCCGTCCAGCCCCAGAAGGTCCCCCAGCTCCCACCGCAGCAGTCCCCGGGACAGATGGGGGCGGCGGGACACGGACTGCCACAGGGCGGCGGCGCTGTCCGCCCCGGCTCCGGCCAGCACCGTTCCCAGGGCTGCCGCCGCCAGCAAGAGCGCCAGCCCCCGCCGTAAAATTGCCTGTTTCAAAGCGTTCACCTCTTTGAGACAAGCCTATGCGGCGGGGGACGGGATTATGTCACGGTTCCATCACCGGGGGGATATCCACGATCTGCAGGCCCCGGCGCATGGCGTATTCCATGGTGCGGCGGGTGCCGCCGGGCTGGCCGTTGTGGACCGCCAGCAGCAGGGCGGCATGGTCCACCATATAGCGGTTGCGCCGCTGCATGCAGCCGGGACTGTAGGACGACTGCACCAGGGTCTCGTAGTCGCAGGCCGCCACCAGGCGGCGGTAGCGCTCCTGCTGGGTCCGGGGCCAGCCGTCGGCCTGGGTGGGGCAGGGGATGGCCGCCTCCACGCTGACGTCCCCGTGCCGCTGCCGCAGGGCCAGGGCCAGCTCACAGAAATACAGGTCGCAGCCCTGGGCCATACCGCAGATGAAGTGCCGGTATCCCGCCTCATAGGCGGCGTCCAGCGCGTCCCGAAGCCGGACCTTCAGGGCCCGGCACCGGGGATCGTCTTCGTTTTCCCCCCAGGGGAGCTTGGCCGGACGGTGGCCGGAAAAGCAGCAGCTGACAGGCCGTGCGCGCATGGCATCGCCCTCCCTTCAAAGATACTTCTATCATTATAGAACATACTTTCTATTTTGTAAAGAAGAATTTCTCTTGCGCGCCGGGTGCAAATCCGGTATACTGAGGGAAAAGGGAGGTGCATCCGATGAAGCTGTATTTCAAGCAGCGGTTTTTCTCGTGGTTTGACAGCTACGACATCTATTATGAGGACGGCAGCGTGGCCTATACCGTGGAGGGAAAGCTGGCCTGGGGTCATTGCCTGCACATTCTGGACCCCTATGGGGAGCACATTGCCACAGTGAAGCAGCAGGTGCTGACGTTTCTGCCGAAATTCGACCTGTATGTGGGGGAGCGGTGCATCGGCACCATCCGCAAGGAGTTCACGTTTTTCCACCCGTCCTTTACCATGGATTTCTGCGGCTGGACGGTGGAGGGCAGCTTCATGGAGTGGGACTATACCATCCAGGACGGGCCCCGGACGGTGGCTTCTATCAGCAAGGAGCTGTTTAACTGGACGGACACCTATACCATCGACGTGGCGGACCCGGGGGACGCCCTGTATGCCCTGATGGTGGTGCTGGCCATCGACGCGGAGAAGTGCTCACGGAGCGATTGATACGGAATAAAAAAAGTGCCCCCGGCGGGGGCACTTTTTTTGTTCATGGAAACGGGCTGTCAGGGGTTTTCCCGGCTGTCGGCGGCGGACACATTTTCGGCCACCCGGCTGGCGGCCTTGGCGTCCTCCTGGCCGGCGGCATAGGCCCGGGTCCTAGCATCCTCCAGTTCCTTCTGCCGGGTCTTTTCGTCCCGCTCTGCCTGGCGGGCGGACCGGCGGGCCGACACGCTGCGGCGGATGGCCTTGATGACCTGCCACGCCGTCAGCAGCACCACCGCCGCCAGGCCGATCCATCCGGCGGTGCGGATGTGCCAGAAATCCCGGATGGTGAAGGCGTCGTTGTACATGCCCAGATAGTACAGGGCCACGCCGCCCACGATGCACAGAAGCCCCAGCACCAGGTCCAGCACCGCCCGGACCCGATGGGCCCCCCGGCGCACAAAGAAACACACGATCAGCGCCAGGGCGCACCAGAACAGCGCCGGGGACTGACAATACAGAACGCTCATACGGCTGCCTTCTTTCTCATTTCCCGGTTACAGGCTGCACTTGCCCCGGGGGATATATTTGCCGTCAGGCCCGGCCAGAACGAAGCCGTCCTCCACCGCCAGACGGCCCCGCAGCCACACCTGGTGGATGCCGCCCCGGATGGCGAAGCCCTCATAGGGGGAATAACCGGCCAGGCTGGCCATATCCTCCGCCCGGAGCACATGGTCCGCCTGGGGATCGTATACCACGATGTCCGCGTCGGCCCCGTCCTGGAGCACGCCCTTCCGGGGGAACATCCCGTAGAGCTTGGCGGGGTTTTCCGCCAGCACCCGGCACATGGTGGCCAGGCTGATCTTCCGGGTGGTAACGCCGTAGGTATACAGCAGCTCGCCCCGGTTCTCCACCCCCGGCAGACCGCCGGGAATCTTGGTGAAGTTCCCCCGTCCGGCGTCCTTCTGCTCCAGGGTGAAGCTGCAGTGGTCCGTGGACACGGTCTGGATTTCTCCCTTGCGCAGGGCCGTCCAAAGGGCCTGCTGGTCCCGCTCCTTCCGGATGGGCGGGGCGCAGACATACCGGGCGGCCCGGGAATAGTCGGGGTCGTCATACACGCTGTCCTCCAGCACCAGATACTGGGGGCAGGTCTCCACATACACCCGCTGGCCCCGTTTGCGGGCGGCCTCCACCTCCCGCAGGGCGGCGGCGTTGGTCAGGTGGACGATGACCACCGGGATATCCACCGCCTGGGCGATGCGCAGGAGCCGGGACACGGCCTCGGCCTCCAGAAAGTCCGGACGGGTCCGGGGATGGGAGCCGACACCCATCTGGCCCGCCGCCTTCTTTTCGGCGATCAGCGCGTCGATGACGCCGCTGTTTTCGCAGTGCACGCCGCAGATGCCGCCCTTTTCCTTCAGCTTCTTCAGGGCGTGATACATGGCCTCGTCGCCGATCATCATGGCGGGATAGGTCATATACATCTTGAAGGAGGAGATACCGGCGGCGTACATATCGTCGATCTCCGCCTCGATGCCGGGATTCCAGTCGTCGA
Organism: Brotocaccenecus cirricatena; assembly: GCF_020687045.1. Lineage (NCBI taxonomy): Bacteria > Bacillati > Bacillota > Clostridia > Eubacteriales > Oscillospiraceae > Brotocaccenecus > Brotocaccenecus cirricatena. The sequence continues at coordinate 20,580 of NZ_JAJEPW010000042.1, read as the reverse complement.
TGGTCATATGGAAGCCGTAGTCACAGCAGCAATTGCCGTCGGCCTTCTTGTGCCACAGCTCCAGTCCCTGATGCAGGGTCTCTCCCTTATTCGGGCAGGCAAAATCCACCACCGTGGTGGTGCCGCCCCGCAGCGCCGACCGGCTGCCGGAGAAGAAATCGTCCGCCGTTGTGGTGCTGCACACGTCCAGGTCGAAATGGGTATGGGCGTCGATGAAGCCCGGCAGCAGCAGCTGCCCCTCCACGTCGATGACCGTGGCCTCCGGCGCGGAGATGCTGCGGGCCACCCGGAGGATCTTCTCGTCCTCCACCAGCACGTCCGCCCGGCGGGTGCCCCGTCCGGACACCACTGTGCCCCCGCGAAACAGATATTTCATGGAAAATGCCCTCCTTTTCCGGGTTGATTGCATGATTCTTTATTATATCATGAAATGCGCAAAAATCCATCCCATTTTCCCGGGTTTATACCCACGCAATTTCAACAAAATGAGAATGAAATTTTTGTATACCTTGCAGAAGGAAAAAGAATTTCTTTTTTCGGAGAAATCATGTATGATAAAGGTACAACAGAACGCGCACCGCGCTCTGAAAATTGAAGGAGGAAAGAATACCATGCGGAAATTCTTAGCGACTCTGCTGGCGCTGGTCATGACGCTGGCGCTGATGGTCCCGGCTTCCTGGGGCGAGAACAAGGAGACGTATCAGCTCCCTGACTCCCTGGCGGGCAAGACCGTCATCCTGCACACCAACGACGTCCACGGCGCCATCGACAAGTACGCCAAGGTGGCTGCTCTGCGGGACGAGTGCTACGACAAGGGCGCTCACCAGGTGATCCTGCTGGACGCCGGTGACTACAGCCAGGGCTCTCCCTACGTCAGCCTCAGCAAGGGCGCAACCGCCCTGGACATGATGGCCCTGGTGGGCTATGACGTCATCACCCTGGGCAACCACGAGTTTGACTATGGCTTCCCCCAGCTGATGGAGAACCTGAAAAAGCACCAGGGCGATTTCATGGTCGCCTGCAACAACCTGGTGGACGACGAGGGCGATCTGATCTTCGCCCCCGGCGGCACCGCTCCCATCTATGCCGACGACAGCTATGAGACCGAGCTGTTCCGCATCGCCATTGTGGGCATGGCCACCCCCGAGACCCAGACCAAGGCCAACCCCGCCCTGATGAAGGGTCTGAGCTTCATCGGCGGCAAGGATCTGTACAAGATCACCCAGGAGGACGTGGACATGGCCCGCAGCGAGGGGAATGCCGATATCGTCATCGCTCTGGGCCACCTGGGCGTGGATAAGTCCTCCGAGCCCAACTGCTCCTACAATGTGATGCAGAACGTCAAGGGCATCGACCTGTTCATCGACGGCCACTCCCACACGGTGATGACCGCCAGCAAGGACAACAACATGGTCCAGTCCACCGGCACGGGCCTTGCCTATGTGGGCGCCATCGTCATTGACAACGCCACCAAGAGCATCGAGAGCAACGGCCTCATCGACCTGTCCGCCTACACCAAGGAGGACGCCACCGTGAAGGCTGCCGCCGACAAGATCATCAGCGACATCAACGCCGAGTACGGCAAGGTTTTTGCCAGAACCGACGTGGAGCTCAACGGCGCCAAGGAGCCCGGCAACCGCACCCAGGAGACCAACCTGGGCGACCTGATCACCGACTCCATGCTGTGGGCCATCCGCAAGGACGCTGAGCTCACCGTTCCCGCCGAGAACGTGGTGGCCATCACCAACGGCGGCGGCATCCGGGCCTGGATCCACAAGGGCGACATCTCCAAGCTGGACGTGAACACCGTGCTGCCCTTCGGCAATACCGTGGCTGTGGTGTATGTCACCGGCGCCGAGCTGCTGGAGGCCCTGGAGGCTTCTACCTTTGCCCTGCCCGACTCCCTGGGCGGCTTCCCCCAGATCGCCGGCATGAACATCTCCATTGACGCCACCAAGAAATACGATCCGCAGACCACTCCCTATCCCAGCGGCAGCGGTAAGGCCACCTACTATGGTCCCGCTTCCATCAACCGCGTCACCATCAACAGCGTCAACGGCAAGGCCTTTGACCCCAACAAGACCTATGCCGTGGTCACCAACAACTTCTGCGCCGCCGGCGGCGACACCTACTATGCCTTTGCTGCCGCCTCCAGCCAGTTCGACACCGGTCTGCCTCTGGACGAGGTGCTGATGGACTACATCACCACCGAGCTCAAGGGCGTGGTGGGCGAGCAGTATGCCCAGCCCCAGGGCCGCATCACCATCACCCTGCCCGCCGAGGAGCCCACCACTCCCACCAAGCCTGAAAGCCCCAAGACCGCCGATAACGGCGTGGTGGTGTACGGCCTGGTGGCCGTCATGGCAGCCGGCGCTGTCGTGGTGATGACCTCCAAGAAGCGCAAGGCCATCTGAGCGATCTCCTTTTGCTGACACAGCATTTCCCCTGCCCCGGCGGACAAGCTCCGCCGGGGCTTTTTCTGTCATGGCGCTATTCTGCAACTAAAATTACGCCAACCACTTTTCAAATCCGGCGGGATATGCTATGATACAGTTTAATAAAGAAGAATTACGAGGGCTTATGCCAGATATCGCGGCTTCTTATTTTGCTGAGGAGGACACCATTCATGGCTGAGGTTGGAAAACGGGAGGTCCGGGTGGACGCCTTTGACAAGGCCACCGGACGCACCAAATATTACGAGGATCTGATGCCCCGGGACGCGCTGTATGTGCGCATCAAGCACTCCACCATTGCCCACGGCTTCGTGAAGTCTGTGGATAAGTCCGCTGCGGAGGCGATCCCCGGCGTGGTAAAGGTCCTGACCTGCTTCGACGTGCCGGAGCACCCCTTCCCCACCGCCGGTCACCCCTGGTCCATGGACCCGGGACACCAGGACGTGGCGGACCGGCATCTTCTGAACCGGCACGTCCGCTACTACGGCGACGACGTGGCCGTGGTCATCGCGGAAAACGAGGTGGCCGCCATGCAGGGCGTCCGGGCCTTGCAGGTGGAGTATGAGGAGCTTCCCCTGGTGCTGGACGCGCAGGAGGCCATGAAGCCCGGCGCACCCCAGCTCCACGAGGCCTTCCCCAATAACATTCTCAAGCACACCGACATGAAAAAGGGCGACTATCAGGCTGCCATCCGGGAGCCAGGCCTCATCAAGGTGGAGGGCTGGTACGACACCCCCACGGTGCAGCACTGCCACATTGAGAATCACGGGTGCTTCGCCTATGAGGAAAACGGCCGGATCACCGTGGTGGCCTCCACCCAGATCCCCCACATCATCCGCCGGGTGGTGGGCCAGGCCCTGGGCCGCCCCTGGAGCGATATCCGGGTGGTAAAGCCCTATATCGGCGGCGGCTTCGGCAACAAGCAGGACGCCCTGTATGAGCCCCTGTGCGCCTGGTGCTCCACCCAGGTCCAGGGCCGCTGCGTCCGCATCGACTGCTCCCGGGAGGAAACCTTCGTCTCCAACCGGGTGCGCCACGCCATCCGGTTCCACATTGTGTCCTGGCTCCGACCGGACGGCACCTTTGCCGCCCGAAAGGTGGAGCTGTTCTCCAACCAGGGGGCCTACGCCTCCCACGGACACAGCATCGTGGCCAAGGCCATGGGCTCCTTCCCCCAGCACTATCCCTGCGACAACATGGAGTGCGACGCATGGACCGTGTTCACCAACCGGCCCGCCGCCGGGGCCATGCGGGGCTATGGTATGCCCCAGGCCTCCTTTGCCGACGAGGCCAACGTGGAGGACTGCGCCAAGGCCGTGGGCATGGACCCCCTGGCCTTCCGGATGCAGAACGTCATGCCCCAGGGGTACGAGGACGGCTTCTCCCACAACGTGAACTATGACGATTCCTTCCGCCAGTGTTTGGAGGCAGGCAAGAAGTACATCGACTATGACCGCAAGGTGGCGGAGTTCGCCAAGGACACCGGCCCCATCCGCCGGGGCATCGGTATGGCCACCTTCTGGTACAACACCGCCGTGTATCCCATCTCCCTGGAGACCTCCTCCAACCGGATGCAGCTGAACCTGGACGGCAGCGTCACCATGCAGTGCGGCGAGACGGAGATCGGCCAGGGAGCCGACACCGTCTATGCCCAGATGGCCGCCGATGTGGTGGGCCTGGGGGACTATCGCAGGGTCCACGTGGTGTCCTGCCAGGACACGGACATCACCCCCACGGGCCTGGGCGCCTACGCCTCCCGGCAGACCTATGTGGCGGGCTTCTCCATCCGCCAGACGGGCCTGCTGCTGAAGGAGAAAATTCTGGACTACGCCGGAAAGCTCACCCGCCAGGCGGTGTACAACATGGACATCGTGGACGGCAGCATCGTCCGCACCACCGACGGCAAGGTGCTGATGAGCCTGTCGGAGCTGGCCATGCACGCCCAGTATAACCCCAACGACTCCCAGCATATCACCGCCGAGAGCACCTATACCATCCGCAACAACGCCTATTCTTTCGGCTGCACCTTCGCCGAGGTGGAGGTGGACATCCCCATGTGCAAGGTGACGCTGAAGGACATCATCAATGTCCACGACTGCGGCAGGCTGGTGAATCCGGCCCTGGCGGAGGCCCAGGTTCACGGCGGCATGTCCATGGCCATCGGCTACGGTCTGTCCGAGCAGCTGCTGTTCGACGAAAAGACCGGCAAGCCCCTGAACAACAACCTGCTGGACTATAAGCTCTCCACCATCATGGACCACCCCCATCTGGAGGCGCAGTTCGTGGAAAATGCCGAGCCCACCAGCGCCTTCGGCACCAAGGCCCTGGGCGAGCCCCCGGCCTGCTCCGGCGCTCCCGCCATTCGCAACGCCATCTACAACGCCACCGGCGTGGCCATCGACCAGGATCCCATCACCCCCCACGTCCTTTTCCGGCGCTTCACGGAAGAGGGCCTGATCCGGGACTAAGGAGGAAATACCGCTATGTATGATATGTCAGCGCTCTACCAGGCCCAAAGCGTCCAGGATGCCATCCGCCTGCGGCTGGAGCATCCCGAGGCCCAGATCATCGCCGGCGGCACCGACGTGCTGGTGCAGATGCGGGAGGGCAAGCGGGCCGGAAAGGCCCTGATCAGCATCCAGGGATGCCGGGAAATGCGGGGCGTGTCCCTGGACGAGGAGGAGAACCTCCGCATCGGCAGCCTCACCACCTTCAGCCACATCACCGCCGATCCTCTGATCCAGCGGTACATCAACGTCCTGGGCGAGGCGGTGGACATGGTGGGCGGACCCCAGATCCGCAACGCCGGCACCATCGGCGGCAACACCTGCAACGGCGTCACCTCCGCCGACTCCGCCTCCACCCTCCACGCCTGGGAGGCCATCGTGGAGATCACCGGCAAAAACGGCGTCCGCCGGGTGCCCATCAAGGAGTTCTACCTCAAGGCCGGCGCCGTGGACCTGCGGGCGGAGGACGGCGAGATCCAGACCGCCATTCTCATTCCCAAGGCGTCCTATGACCGGACCTTCGGCCACTATATCAAGTACGCCATGCGCAATGCCATGGACATTGCCACCCTGGGCACCTCCGTCAACGCCCGGCTGAGCCCGGACAAAAAGACCTTTGAGCGGGTGCGCATCGCCTTCGGCGTGGCAGGCCCCGTGCCTCTGCGGGCGCTGAACGCCGAGGCCTTCATCAACGGCAGGGAAGTCACCTTGGAGAACATCCAGCAGTTCGGCCGCACGGTGCTGGAGGATATCCACCCCCGTGATTCCTGGCGGGCCAGCAAGGCTTTCCGGTCCCACATCGCCGTGGAAAGCGCCAAGCGCTGCCTGATGGAGTCCGTGAAGCTGGCGGGAGGTGAGCTGTAATGGCAAAGAATCAGTATCAGCTGGTGACGTTCTTCCTCAACGGCAAGGAAGTGGAGAAAATGGTGGACGTCCGGGCATCCCTGACGGATATGCTCCGCAACGACTTCTCCATGACCTCCGTGAAAAAGGGCTGCGAGGTAGGCGAATGCGGCGCCTGCAACGTCCTCATCGACGGCGAGTGCTACAACTCCTGCCTGTACCTGGCCGTGTGGGCCGAGGGCAAGCACATCACCACCCTGGAGGGGCTTATGGGCCCCAACGGTGAGCTGTCCGACATCCAGCAGGCCTTCATGGAGGAGACGGCCATTCAGTGCGGCTTCTGCACCCCGGGCTTTATCATGACGGCGGTGGAGATCCTGGACCGGGGCGTGTACTACACCGACGACCAGCTGCGCAAGCTGCTGTCCGGCCATCTGTGCCGCTGCACCGGATATGAGAACATCTTCAAGGCCGTGAAAAAGACCATGCTGCGCCGCCTGGGCCGCCTGGACGACCCGTATCTGAACACCTGAACCTTCGCTGCCCCCGGCGCGATGCGCCGGGGGCAATTTTTCGACACCTCGTATTGACATTCGCCGGGGGATTTGCTATACTGAATGAAAATTAGTTTGGTGTGCTGAATTTTTTTGGCCACCGTTATCCTTAATTGGGAATATCGACAGGGAGGAGACTGTCGAGAAACCCGGAAATCTTCCGCCATCGGAAAGGAAGATAGTTACGAAAGAAACCCATCAGGGGTGTCTTTCGTTTGCAATCACAGGTTTTTCAGAACTTTTTAAGTTCTGAAAAACCGCACGCAGCTTGTCAAAAAAAGACTTTTTTGACAAGCTGAGGGAGGACGCCATGATCTTCTATACCGCCGACCTGCATTTTCACTATGAACCCTTTCTGCCCTCCCGGCCCTTCGACACCGTGGAGAACATGGACCGCCAGCTCATCCACCGGTGGAACGAGGCCGTTTCGGAGGAGGACACCGTGTATGTGGTGGGGGACGTGGGCTATAACCGGGGCCTGGTGCCCGGGGACGCCCTGTCCCGGCTCCGGGGCCATAAGCACCTGATCCGGGGCAACCACGACACCGGCTTTGAAAACGCCGGGGAGCTGTATCGCTATTTTGAAACCGTCACCGACTTCAACGAGATCGACGACGGAGAGGTTCACATTATCCTCTGCCACTATCCCATTCTGTACCGCAAGCGGGGCTATATGGTCCACGGCCACCTGCACCAGGCCCGGGGCCCGGAATACGACATTCTGCGCCAGCTGCCCCGGGTGCTCAACGCCGGGGTGGACGTGAATTTCTACCGCCCCGTGACCCTTCCCCAGCTCATTGAGAACAACCGCGCCTTTTACAGTGGGGCGCACGATGCCCTGATCCCCCCGCCCCCGCCGCCCCGGCGGCGGGGAGGTGACGGCTGGCTGCCGGGCCAGCCGGACTTCCGGCCCCTTCCGCCCCGGCCCGATTTCGATAAGGAGTGACCCATGAAACAACGTCTGCTTGCTTTTTTTCTGGCTCTGTGCCTGTGTCTGCCCCTGGCCGCCTGCGGCAAAAAGCAGGGCTATGACCCCCTGGAGGGGGTGGAGACCCGGGTCATCACCGACTCCGCCGGACGGCAGGTGGAGATACCCGCCCAGATCCAGCGGGTGGCTCCCAGCGGCTCCACGGCCCAGATGATCCTGATGCCCATTGCCTATGACCTGCTGGCGGGGCTTTCCAGCAGTCCCAGCACGGCCCAGATGCCCTATTTCCCGGAGGAGGTCCGGTATCTGCCCACCTTCGGCCAGTTTTATGGCAGCAAGGCCAACCTGAATATGGAGTCCCTCATCGACGCCCGGCCCCAGATCATCATCGACCTGGGCGATGCCAAGGACACCATCGCCGACGATATGGACCGTATACAAAAGCAGACCGGCATTCCCACGGTGTTCATCGAGGCGGACCTGGATGATATGGCCGCCGCCTATCGGATGCTGGGGGATATCCTGAACCGGGCCGGCACGGCGGAGCCTCTGGCCCAATTCATTGAGAAAAGCGTGGCCATGGCCCAGGAAAATTCTGCAAAAATTCCGGAGAGCCAGCGGCTTTCCGTGCTGTTCGGCACCGGCTCCACGGGCCTTGCCTGCAACGCCGCCGGGTCCGTCCAGGCGGACGTCATCGACCTGGTGGGGGCCGTCAACGCCATCATCCCGGAGGAGGTCAGCAACCGGGGCGGCGGCACCACCGTCAGCCTGGAGGAGGTATACGCCGTGGAGCCGGACGTGATTCTGCTGTCCACCGGCGGCCCCTACGATACCCTGACCCAGGGGGAGTGGGCGGGCCTCACCGCCGTTCAGAACGGGCGGTATTACGAGATTCCCGGCCTGCCCTATGACTGGATGAGCTCCCCGCCGTCTGTGAACCGGGTGCTGGGCATCTGGTGGCTGGGGAACCTGCTGTATCCGGAGCTGTACGACTATGACATGGTGCAGGTGGCCCAGGAGTATTACCGGCTGTTCTGGCACTATGACCTGACGGCGGAGGAGGCCGAGCGTATGCTCAGCCACTCCACCCTGAAATGAGGAACGCTATGAGGAAAATCTGCCGCGCCCTGGTTCTGTGTATGCTGCTGCTGGCGGCCTTTGACACCACCATCGCCGGACTGATCGCCGCGGCGGATAAGGACCACGCCGAGACCGGCACCTATTACATCGTCCGGGACAGCCGGAGCAGCGGGGGCAGCAGATGACCGCGGCGGATAAGCGCTATGCCCGGCGGTTCGCGGTGCTGGGGGTTGTTTTCCTGGCGGTGCTGCTGGGGTCGCTGCTATTAGGACGGTATGCCCTGTCCCCGGGGCAGCTGCTGCATATGCTGTGGACAAAGGTCACCGGCGGCGCGGCGGACTGGCCCCTCAGCGACGATAAGGTGGTGTTCGCCGTGCGGCTGCCCCGGGTGGCGGCGGCGGCCCTGGTGGGAGCGGCGCTGGCGGTGTCCGGCGCGGCGTATCAGGGGATGTTCCGCAACCCCATGGTGTCGCCGGACATTCTGGGGGCCTCCACCGGCGCAGGCTTCGGCGCGGCAGTGGCCATCCTGCTGGGGGCGGGCTATTTCGGCATTTCCGCCGCCGCCTTCTGCTGCGGTCTGCTGGCCGTGGCGGCGGCGTGGCTGGTGAGCCGCCTGTCCAGAACAAACCAGACGGTGGCCCTGATTTTAGCGGGCATGATGATCTCGTCCCTGTTTTCGGCGGGGACGTCCTTTGTGAAGCTGGTGGCGGATACCCAGCAGCAGCTGCCCGCCATCACCTATTGGCTGATGGGGTCCCTGTCCTCCATCAAGGACAAGGACGTGCTGTTTCTGTCCATTCCGGTGGCCCTGGGGATGGTGCCGCTGCTGGTGCTCCGGTGGCGGATGAACCTGCTGACCCTGGGGGAGGAGGAGGCCCAGTCCATGGGCGTGAATACCCGGCGGCTGCGGGGCGCGGTGATCGTGTGCGCCACGCTGCTGACCTCCGCCAGCGTGGCGGTGTCCGGCATGATCGGCTGGGTGGGCCTGGTGATCCCCCATTTCTGCCGGATGCTGTTCGGCTATGACTACCGGCGGCTGATCCCCGCCGGGGCCCTGTTCGGGGCGTCGTTCCTGCTGATCGTGGACGACATTGCAAGACTTGTGACCACCGGCGAGCTGCCGCTGGGCATTCTCACGGCCTTTGTGGGCGCGCCGCTGTTTGTGTATCTGATCGTGACGGGAGGTGGCCGCCGTGTCCATTGACGTGAGGGACCTGTCCTTTGCCTACGGGAAGCGGCAGGTGCTGCGGCAGGTGAGCTTCCGGACCAGGCCCGGGCAGCTGGTGGCGGTGCTGGGCCCCAACGGGGCGGGAAAGAGTACCCTGTTCCGGTGCATCCTGGGCTTTCTGCCCCGGTACCGGGGGGAGATCGCCCTGTGCGGACACGATCTGCGCTCCCTGGACCGCCGCAGCCTGGCCCGGCTGGCGGCGTATATCCCCCAGTCCAGCGCCCCGGTGTATAACTACACCGTCCGGGACACGGTGCTGATGGGGGCGGACCCCTTCCACGGGCCGGGGCCGTCCCAGCAGGAGACGGCGGACCGGGTGCTGGAGACCCTGGGTATCCGGGACCTGGCGGACCGGGGCATCAACGAAATTTCCGGCGGCGAGCGGCAGCTGGCCCTGATCGCCCGGGCCATGGCCCAGCAGGCGAAGATCCTGCTGATGGACGAGCCCACCGCCAGCCTGGATTACGGCAACCAGTTCCGCCTGCTGCGGCAGGTGCGTCAGCTGGCCGACAGCGGGTACACGGTGCTGCTGTCCACCCACAACCCCGAGCACGCCTTCCGGTTTGCCACGGATGTTCTGGTGCTGCGGGAGGGCGGCGTGCGGGCCTTCGGCCCGGCGGCGGAGACCCTGACGGAGGAGCTGCTGCGGGAGATTTACCGCATTCCCCTGACGGTGGCGGACATCCCCGTCCCCGGCGGCAGCGTGAAGGGCTGCGTATACGATACGTGACCGGGCGGTGGCTTTTGGGCGGACAGAGTCGTCCGCCCCTACGGATTGCGCACCGACAGAACCGCCTGTAGGGGCCGGGTTCTACCCGGCCCAAGGTACGGGCATAGCGGGCGGGGTAGAGCCCACGCCCCTACGGAGTGTATACCGGCAGAATATCCTGTAGGGCAGGGCCCGCGTGCCCTGCCGCATATACCGTCGCACCCAATGGCGGGGCTATGCCCCGCTTTTGCGGGGATGCGTTATCCTCAATCGAGGTGCACAAAGGACGGAAATCCGGGTTTATCAACGTATAAAATCCGGATGAAGGCTTTTATAAATTACAAGAAGCGAAGCAAATCTCCAAGCGCGTTTCGGCAGCTTTGCTGGCGGTTCTGATGGTGCTGAGTCTGCTGCCGCAGACGGTACTGGCTCTGGACCCCGACCAGCGGCAGGCGGAACGCCGGGAGGGCTATGATGTGGCCACCGTCTCCGGCGGTCACAGCACCTATGCCAACGGCGGCACCGGCGGCGTCGTGGGTCAGTTCGGCGATGGCAGCATCGCAAACAGCTATAATTATGGCAATGTGACCCTGGGCGAGGGCCTGGTGTGCAATAATCTGGGCGGCGTCATCGGCCGGGATATGAAGAAAAGCGGCTCCCAGGTGGAGAACGTCTACTGCCTGGACAGCAGCTGCGCCTATGCCTCCACCAGCGGGGCGGATGAGCGCGTCACCGCCGTCAGCGCGGCGGACTGCTGGCCCGGGGTCAGGTGATCCCCGCCAAGGGCCACGACTATCAGGACGGCAAGTGCACCGTCTGCGGCGCGGAGGACCCGGACTATCAGCCTGACCAGCCCACTCAGCCCGAAAATCCAGGCGTCAAGACCGGCGACGAGAGCTATGTGGTTCTGTGGAGCGCGGCTCTGCTGCTGGGCGGCGCAGCGTTGGTGCTGCTGCCCCGGAAAAAGCGGAGCTGATACAGAGCAGAAATCGAATAAGCGCAAAAAAATGGCGTGCGCTGCGGCGCACGCCATTTTTTGCGGGGCGGCTTTCCGGCGGGGTGGAAATCCGCGAAAGAGTGTGATATACTGGGAAAAATCAGCAACCCCCTGCCGCGGTATGCCATGGCCGGGGGATATAAGGAGATCACCATGGAACACAGATTTTTACGGACGGAAATGGTCCTGGGGGACCGGGCCCTGGACCGGCTCTCCCGCTGTCATGTGGCGGTGTTCGGCCTGGGCGGCGTGGGCAGCTATGCCGCCGAGATCCTGGCCCGCTCCGGGGTGGGGGAGCTGACCCTGGTGGATCAGGACACCCTGAGCCTCACCAACATCAACCGCCAGCTGTACGCCCTGTCCTCCACCGTGGGGGAGTATAAGGCGGAGGCGGCGGCCCGGCGGTGCCGGGATATCAACCCGGACATCCGGGTCCACCCCCTGTGCGCCACCTATGACGCTGCCCACCGGGAGGACTTTTTCGCCGGGAAATTCGACTATATCGCCGACTGCATCGACCTGGTGACCTGCAAGCTGGACCTGATCGCCCAGGCGGGGGAGAGGGGCATCCCCATCATCTCCGCCCTGGGCACCGGCAACAAGCTGGACCCCACCCTTCTGCAGGTGACGGACATTTCCAAAACCTCCGTGTGCCCTCTGGCCCGGGTCATGCGCCGGGAGCTGCGGGACCGGGGCATCCGGCATTTGCAGGTGGTGTACAGTCCGGAGCCTGCCGCCGAGACCCGGCAGCTGGAGGCTCCCTCCCCCGGGCGGCGCAGCGTTCCGGCCAGCGTGCCCTGGGTACCCTCCGCGGCGGGGATCCTGATGGCCTCCGCCATCGTCCGGAACCTGATAGCGAATGAGAGTGAATAATATGGATATCATACAGGAAATCGAGAATTTCGTCCCGCTTTGTCCCCAGGAACAGCGGGACAAGGCCGGGATACTGCGGTTTTTGGCGGGAAATCCCGACGCATTTGAACGGGAAAATCTCACCGCCCACATGACCGCCTCCGCCTGGGTTTTAAGCCCGGACCGGCGGCAGGTGGTGATGGTGTATCACAATATCTACAACTCCTGGTCCTGGACCGGCGGACACGCCGACGGGGACCGGGACCTGCTGGCGGTGGCCATGCGGGAGGTGACGGAGGAGACGGGGCTGCAGCGGCTGGAGCTGCTGCATCCGGGGATTTTCTCCCTGGAGTGCCTGACCGTGGACGGCCACGAGAAGCGGGGGCAGTATGTCCCCAGCCACATTCACATGAACGTCACCTATCTGCTGGGGGCCATGGACCACGAGCTGCGGCAGAAGCCCGATGAAAACAGCGGCGTTGCCTGGTTCACGCCGGAGGAGGCCCTGAAGGCCTCCACGGAGCCGTGGATGGTCCAGCGGGTATACAGCAAGCTGACCCAGCGGGCCGCGGCCTATATGGCCCGGTAAGGAGGCATTTTTCATGGCAAAACGAAAGCCGGACACCGGCGCGACCTATATTTCCCCAAGACTCCGGGCCAGCCTGGAGCCGGTGGGCCGCTGCGCCCTGACGGTGGTAACGGCTCCCATGGGCTACGGCAAGACCACGGCGGTGAACTGGTTCCTGGGGACCCAGCCCCCGGGCTGCGCCATCCGCATCAGCATCTATTCCGACAGCCTGCCCGCCCTGTGGCAAAGCGGCCGCCGGGCCTTCCGGGATGCGGGACTGACGGCGCTGGAGGGCTTCGAGTGCCCCGGGGACCCGGCCTCCGCCGGTCTGCTGGCCGACACCCTGTGCCGGGAGCTGCGGCGGCAGGAGCCATGGTATGTGTTTCTGGACGACCTGCACCTGATGCCGGACCGGCGGGTGGCCCGCTTCTTGTGCGAATTGGCGGCAAGACTGCCGGATAATGTGCATCTGATCGCCGCCAGCCGGGACAAGGCCCTGTCCGGGGACCAGGTGCTGCGGCTGGGCGGGCGTCTGCACCGCATCGGGGCCGGGCAGCTGCGGCTGGAGGGCGATGAGCTGGCAGCCTATGCCCACCGGTTCGGCGCGGCCCTGGACCGGGAGCAGCTGGCGGAGCTGCAGCAGGCCACCGAGGGGTGGATGGCCGCCGTGTATCTGCACTTGCAGGCTCTGGCGGACCGGGGGACCGCCCCGGCGGAGACGGCGGACATCTATGACATGTTCACCGCCGCCATGCTGCGGCCTCTGCCGCCCCGGCGGCAGAAGTTCCTGGCGGTGATGGGTCTGGCGGACGAGTTCACCGGGGAGATGGCCCGGTTTATCACGAAGGAACCGGACACGGCGGAGATTTTGTCCGACCTGACGGCCAAAAACGCCTTTGTCACCCGACTGCCCGGCGGGGGATACCGGTTCCACCACATGATGAAAGCCTGCGCCCAGCGGGACTTCGACGCCCTGCCGCCGGAGGAGCAGGCGGCGTATCAGGCCCGGTACGGCCACTGGTACGCGGAAAACGGACAATATTTGCAGGCTCTGGCGGCCTATAGTAAGGCAGGCCGGTGGGACGACGCCCTGGAGGTGGTGCAGCGGGATGCGGGCATTCTGCTGGCGGCCCTGCGGCCCCAGCAGGTGCTGGAGCTGCTGGACCGCTGCGGCGACCAGGTGCTGATGGAGCATCCCACGGCCCTGCTGGTGCTGATGCGGCGGATGTTCACCTGGGGGCAGATCCCCCGGATGCGGCAGCTGAAGGAGCTGCTGCTGGAGTCCGTCCGGCGGCACCCGGAGCTGACGGACCGGCAGCGGGGGAACCTGCTGGGGGAGTGCGACCTGATCGAGAGCTTCCTGTATTACAACGACATCGGGGCCATGAGCCGGTTCCACCGCAGCGCCAGCAGGCAGATGACCCGGCAGGCCGTCAGCATCCAGAGCCACGGCAGCTGGACCTTCGGCTCGCCGTCGGTGCTGATGATGTTCCACCGGACCCCGGGACAGCTGGACCGGGAGCTGGCGGACATGGACGAGTGTATGCCCCACTACTATCAGATCACCGGGGGCCACGGCATGGGCGCCCAGCGGATCATGGAGGGCGAGGCGGCTCTGGCACGGGGACGGCTCAACGACGGGGCCATTGCCTTAGAGCGGGCTCGGGCGGCCATCAGCGGCAGCGGACAGGAGAATATGGCCCTGTGCTGCGACTTTCTGGAGATGCGGCTGCACATGGCCGCCGGGGAGGCGGTGGGGGTGGACCTGCGCCGCCGCCGGCAGCTGTTGCAGCAGCACAATGCCATGTGGCTGCATATTTTCGACAGCACCGCCGCCTATTGTCAGGCGGTGCTGGGCCGGGCGGACGATATTCCGGAGCTGTTCCGGGAGCATCGGCTGGATACCGTGAATTTCCTGGGGCCCTGCCTGCCTATGATGCAGATGATCGAAAATCAGGTGTATCTGGCCCAGGGAGCCTATGCCCGGGTCATCGGCGGCAGCGAGGGGCTGCTGGCCCTGTGCCGGGGGATGCACTACGCCCTGGTGGAGCTCTATGTGCTGGTGCAGACCGCCGCGGCCTATGAGAAGCTGGGCAAGCGCCGGGAGGCGGCGGAGCTGCTGGGCCAGGCGGCGGCCCTGGCCCGGCCGGACGGCCTGGTGACGCCCTTTGCGGAAAGTGGACGCTATCTGCGGGAGCTGCTGCCGGAGTGCGGGGACCTGGGCCGGGAGGCGGCGGAGCTGAGCCGAGTGCTGGAGAACGGCAGCCGGGCGGCCCGGCAGCAGGGTCAGCGGCCGGAGGCCTTGGCCCCCCTGACAGAGCGGGAATGGGCCGTGGCCCAGCGGATGGCCCGGCGGCTCAGCAACCGGGAGATCGCGGGGCAGCTGTTTTTGACCGAGGGCACCGTGAAGCAGTACATCAACCAGATCTATTCCAAGCTGCACCTGACCGGCGACGCCCGCACCAAGCGCCGCCGCCTGGAGGAGCTGATGGAGGAGTAGGAATTTCAGGGGCGGACAGGCTTGTCCGCCCCTTCGGACCCTCTCAGTCGACTGCGCCGACAGCTCTCCCAGAGGGTGAGCCAAGCTCATAGGGGCCGACGTCCCCGGCGGGCCGGGCAACGGCAGGCGGAGGCGGCGGGAGAAAGGCGGGGATGAAACACAATTTTCTCTTGCAAACGGGGAAAAATGTGGTATACTGTCAGCTGTCACATTTGTGTGAAAAGTATGAATTTGCGAGGTGGGCGCATGGCCGGAGGAAAGCACATCCTGGGCAAGCCGAAAAATCACCGGATCTTTGGCACGGCCCGGGTGGGAGAGCGGGGACAGATCGTGATTCCCAAGGAGGCCCGGCAGTTTTACGACATACGGCCCGGGGACACGGTGCTGGTGCTGGGCAGCGGCGAAAGCGGCCTGGTGCTGTCCAAGCCCGAGGTGCTGGACCGGGTGGCCCGGCAGATTTTAGAAGATATGGGAAGGAATGAGGAGAAATGACGGATACCAATTCCATTTATAACCGGCTGGGCGTCAGCGATCAGGTGCTGCGCTTCGGCCAGGAGGTGCTGGAGGGGCTGACGGACCAGTTCCGGCACATTGACCAGGTGGCGGAGTTCAACCAGGCCAAGGTCATCGCCGCCATGCAGAAAAACCGGGTGAACGCCACCCATTTCAACCTCTCCACCGGCTACGGCTATGACGACGAGGGCCGGGACAACCTGGAGCGGGTATATGCCGACTGCTTCGGCGCCGAGGCGGCCCTGGTGCGGCCCCAGATCACCTGCGGCACCCATGCTCTGGCCCTGGCCCTGGGGGCCAACCTGCTGCCCGGGGACGAGCTGCTCAGCCCGGTGGGCGGACCCTATGACACCCTGGAGGAGGTCATCGGCATTCGGCCCTCCCCCTGCTCCCTGAAGGAGTACGGCGTTTCGTACCGGCAGGTGGATCTGCTGCCGGACGGCGGGTTCGACTATGACGGCATCCGGGCCGCCATCAACGAAAAGACCAGGCTCATCACCATCCAGCGGTCCAAGGGCTATGCCACCCGGCCCTCCTATTCCGTGGAGGAGATCGGAAAGCTCATTGCCTTCTGCAAGGAGTGCAAGCCCGACGTGCTGTGCATGGTGGACAACTGCTACGGCGAGTTTGTGGAGACGCAGGAGCCCACCAACGTGGGGGCCGACATGGTGGTGGGCAGTCTCATCAAGAACCTGGGCGGCGGTCTGGCTCCCACCGGCGGCTATATCTGCGGCAGAAAGTCCTGCATCGAGCGGTGCGCCTACCGGCTCAGCGCTCCGGGCCTGGGCCGGGAGGTAGGGGCCAATCTGGGGCTTCTGACCAGCTTTTACCAGGGGCTGTTCCTGGCTCCCACGGTGGTGTCCTCGGCGGTGCGGGGCGCGGTGTTTGCCGCCGGGTGCTATGAAAGACTGGGCTTCCGGGTGGTGCCCGGCAGCGGCGAAACACGCAGGGACATTATCCAGGCGGTGGAGCTGGGCAGCCGGGAGGCCATGGTGGCCTTCTGCAAGGGCATCCAGTCCGCCGCACCGGTGGACAGCTATGTGACCCCGGAGCCCTGGGCAATGCCCGGGTATGAGTCGGAGGTCATTATGGCCGCCGGGGCCTTTGTGCAGGGGGCGTCCATCGAGCTGTCCGCCGATGGGCCCATCCGCCCGCCCTACGCGGTGTATTTCCAGGGGGGACTCACCTGGTTCCACGCCAAGCTGGGCATTCTCATGAGCATCCAGAAGCTGCTGGATGCAGGAATCATCGAAATGTAATTGTAAAATGTAATTGTAAAAGGAGAAAAAATCACATGTGGTTCTGGCTTTCCCTAATCGCTCTGCTGTGCTGGAGCGGATCGGACCTGTTTTCCAAAATCGGCTGCCAGTCGGAGACCGATAAATACAGCCACCTGAAAATGGTGACGGCTGTGGGCGTGGTCATGGGTCTGCACGCGGCGTATGAGATCTTCATCGGCGGCACCCAGGTGACCTGGGAGATCATCTGGACGTATCTGCCGGTGTCGCTGCTGTACATCTCGTCCATGGCCATGGGCTATATCGGCCTGCGGTATATTGAGCTGTCCATCTCGTCCCCCATCTGCAACTCCTCCGGTGCGCTGGTGGCGGTGCTGTGCCTGCTTACCGGCGGCATAGGCGAGCTGGTTCCGGCCCAGCTGGTGGCCACGGCCCTGGTGTGCGTGGGCGTGATCGGCCTGGGTGTGGTGGAGGCCCACGAGGATGAGGACCTGCGCCGGAGGCGGCAGGAGGCGGCCAACCGCCGCTATGCCAAGTCTGCCCTGGCTCTGCTGCTGCCCATTGCTTACTGCGTGCTGGACGCGGCGGGGACCTTTGCCGACTCCCGGGTGCTGGACAAGCTGTCCGGCGAGGCGATGGCGCAGGGGCTGTTCGCCACGGCGGATGAGTGCTCCGACTACGCCGCCAGCGCCGCCAACTGCGCCTATGAGCTGACGTTCCTGCTGGCGGGCATCGTGTGCTTCGTGTATGTGGTGCTGATCCGGAAGCAGAAGCTCATCGCCCGGCAGGAGGCCCCCAAGTATGCCGGCGCGGCCTTCGAGACGGCGGGCCAGTTCGCCTATATCTTCGCCCTGTCCGACACGGCCCATGTGGCTATCTCCGCCCCCATCATCTCCGCCTACTGCGTGGCGTCGGTGGTGTGGAGCCGGATCTTCCTGAAGGAGAAGCTGTCCCTGAAGCACTATCTCATGATCGCCCTGGTGGTGGCGGGTATCGTCATCCTGGGCGTGTACGATGGATAAAAACAAGTGGTGGAAAAGGACGATGTCCTTTTCCACCAAAAGAGCTTTCGCTCCGAACCGCGCGTCCCGCCGGGCATGAAACCCGGCGGGACACACTCTCTCCGCGCAAAGAGTTTTTTGCGACGTACACGCCGCCGCAAAAAACGGATTGAATTTGATTCACGGCCTGCGGGCCGTGAACTCTGCGAGGCTTTTGATACGATGATATGCCGCCCTGGGGGGCGGCATATGTTTTATCCGGGGCTGTCCCAAAAGGGCTTTGCCCTTTTTGGAGAAGCTGAGGGCGGCCAGCGAAATTTTATTGAACCATTCGGCGTTTTTGCATTGACGGGTACGGGGCGGCGCTGTATAATATGGTCAGAATATCACAAGGGACAGACGCATTTTTTATGGAGGAATACAAGGAGGAAAGCAGTATGATCAAGACCATTGACGGCATCATCGAGGCGGCCCGGGGCGGGGAGCCCGGGATCATCGCCGTGGCCGCCGCCCATGACCGGCCGGTGATCGAGGCGGTGGCGGAGGCCCGGCGGGAGGGCATTGCCGTTCCTGTGCTGGTGGGCCACGCGGATGAAATCGCCGCCATGCTCAGGGAGCTGGGGGAGGACCCCGCCGCCTATGAGATCATCCCCGGCGACACGGACACCGACTGCGCCGCCAAGGCCGTGGCCCTGTGCGCGGAGGGCCGGGCCAATTTCCTGATGAAGGGCATCCTGGGCACTGCCGACCTGATGCGGGCGGTGTTCAATAAGGAGCACGGCCTGCGCACCGGCCGCCTGACCACCCACTGCATGTTCTATGAGATCCCCGCCCTGGGGCGGATGATTATCCTCACCGACGGCGGCGTGAACACCTTCCCGGACCTGGAGAAAAAGGCGGACATTCTGGAAAACGCCGCCATGTGCTTCCAGGCCCTGGGCTATGAGACCATCCACGCCGCCTGCATCTGCGGCGCGGAGCAGGTGAATCCGAAAATCCAGTCCACCGTGGACGCCGACGCCCTGGCCCATATGACGGACCGGTGGGCCAAATACGGCATGGACGTGTGCGGGCCGGTGGCCCTGGACCTGGCTGTCAGCCCGGAGGCCTGCCGCCACAAGCACTACAGTGCCCCCGGCGCGGGCATGGCGGACATCCTGCTGGTGCCCAACTATGAGGTGGGCAACGGCATCGGCAAGGCCGCCACCCTATTCGGCGGGGCCAAGAACGCCGGGGTCATCCTGGGGGCCAAGGTGCCCATCGTGCTGGTGTCCCGGTCCGACAGCGCCTATTCCAAGCTGGCTTCCATCGCCGCCGGCAGCGTCCTGTCCCGGCGGATGCACCTGTCCTGACCAAACCGCATACATAGAGGAGAGTATGTTATGGTAAACCAGAAATTCTATCAGCTGGGCACCGCGCCCTCCGTCATCCGGGAGCTGTTCGCCTATGGCCTGGAGCAGGCCAAAACGGTGGGCCCGGAGAACGTGTTCGATTATTCCCTGGGAAACCCCAGCATCCCCGCCCCGGCCAAGGTCAACCAGTCCATTCACGATATTCTCAACGACACCGATTCCATCAAGGTCCACGGCTATTCCATGGCCTGCGGCTTTGACAGCGCACGGGAGGCCATCGCCGCCAACCTGAACCGCCGGTTCGGCACGGACCTGAAGGCCGGGAACCTGTTTCTCACCTGCGGCGCGGCCCCGGGGCTGATCGCCGTGATCAAGGCCCTGCTGGCGGAGGAGGACTCCGAGATCATGGTGGTGGCCCCCTTCTTCCCGGAATACCGGCCCTTTACCGAGTCCAACGGCGGTCATCTGGTGGTGGTGCCGGCAGACACCGATGCGTTCCAGATCGACCTGGACCAGGTGGAGCGCCGCCTGACCCCCCGTACCCAGGCCATCATCATCAACTCCCCCAACAATCCCTCCGGCGTGGTGTATACCCGCCGGACGCTGGAGGGCCTGGCCCGGCTGCTGGAGCGCAAGAGTGCGGAGTACGGCCACCCCATCTACATCATCGCCGACGAGCCGTACCGGGAGCTGGTATACGGCGGGGTGGAGGTGCCCTTCATTCCCACGGTGTACCGCAATACCATCGTGTGCTACTCCTATTCCAAGTCCCTGTCCCTGCCCGGCGAACGCATCGGCTATATCTGCGTCCCGGATTCCGTGGAGGACCACCAGGCGGTGTACAGCGCCATCGCCGGGGCGGCCCGGTCCTGCGGCCATGTGTGCCCGCCCACGCTGATCCAGCTGACCATCGCCCGCTGCGCCGATGAGACGCCGGACCTGGCAGCCTATGATGAGAACCGCCAGCTGCTGTACCGGGAGCTCACCGCCATGGGCTATCAGTGTGCCAAGCCCGACGGGGCCTTCTATCTGTTCGTCAAGGCTCCCGGCGGCGACGACGAGGCTTTCTGCGAAAAGGCCAAGCGGGAGCACAACCTGCTGGTGGTGCCCGGCACGGGCTTCGAGTGCCCGGGCTTCGTGCGGCTGAGCTACTGCGTGTCCAACGACATGATCCGTCGGAGCCTTCCGGCCTTCCGGGCCTTGATTCAGGCATACGAAAAGTAAAAAACAAGCAAAACAGCGGCCCGGACGCATGCG
>NZ_JAJEPW010000041.1:0-27642 GCF_020687045.1 Brotocaccenecus cirricatena | reverse complement strand
GGATCAGGAACCCGACGAGGAGGAATAAGTATCCCGGCTGACGGACGTGGCCGTCTTTTGTCGGCCACGTCCGGACAGCAAGCAGCACCTATACCTACGGCGACGCCAATTGGCGGGACCTGCTGACGGCGTTCAATGGGAAGTCCATCACCTACGACGCCATAGGCAACCCTCTGAACGACGGCACGTGGTGGCAGCATGGCCGTCAGCTGGCGTCCATGAGCAAATCCGGCAGCAGCATCGCCTACGCTTAACGCCAAAATATAAAATTGTGTTTCATAGCTGTCTGATAATAGTGAACGAGATATTTTTCATGATTATGTCATTGCTTTATAAGAGAAAATAGTGCGTACTTCAATTCTCAATCGATTCCAGGTCGGTTACTATTGGATTTGATATTGTCAGAGTGATGTTATATTGATTCAGTTGAGGGCATGGTATGTTCAATTTTTCCGGAGTATTGTATAGGATATGGGGCGTCTGCGGGGTGATCCTGGTTTTGGGAGTTGCGTGCATCCTGCTTAATAGACCGTGGGCCAGAAAAGTTAAAATCAAAGATTGTAAATTGGGACTGATTATGATTGCTGCTGCGATCGGCCTGAGCCTGTTGTATGCATCCAGGATCGTGTTCCCTGGCGTATCATCGTATACAGGGGAGTTTATTGACAGTCACCGCAATTCCAGAGTCGCGCCCCCACTGCCGGTAACAAATGAATATGTGTTTTGGAATGGCGAAGGAAAAAACAAACTTTTTATCTGGACATTTTCTCAAAAAAGAAATATTCCCCGATGACTTTGTAAGTGATCGGAAATATACGATCTATTTTGATGAATTTACAAATGTAATTGTTCAGGTGGAGTGCATTGAATAGGGGGCGGTATAGGATGCATCCGATGCCCCAGCCCAGACAGGAGTGTGAGCGATGAGGAAGTCACTGGAAAATTACATACACAATCTGTGGCACTGGCTGAAAATGACACCGCGTCAGTACGCAGGATGCTGCGGAACGGAGGATCCAGAGCCGTATATGTTTCCGGAATGGGAAAAGATGCTGGATGAAGTGTGTTCACTTATCAAGCGAGGCGGGCTCTTCCCGGCAGATATGGACTGTTTGCTGACAATGATGGCTTTGGACGATGAAACCGAGGACGTTCTGGACTGTCTGACTGCACAGGGAGACGAACTGCTCATATCCGTCCTGACACATGCCGGGCTGCGCAGCATATTTCCCCAGGCCCGGTGGCAATGCGCCGAGCTGCTTGGACGCAGGAGCATCCCCGATGGAATGGCGCTATTGCGACAGTATGCAAATGATCGGGATGCCTATGTGGCAAAACGCGCCCGCAATGCCATGAAGGCTATAACGGGCAACAAGAATGACTGACGATTTTATCTCTATCCTCAACTTTTTTATGACAATGGGGCCAGGCTGATGCCTGGCCCCAACGTTTGTTATAGAACCCTTATCCTCTTACTTCTGTGGTGCAGTTTTCAACATATCCTTGATCTTCTCTTTTTCTCCGCTGCCATCTGTGCGCAGGCGCAGCAAAGGAACAGCACATTTCTCCAAAATAGAGTTCTTCTTTATATCCCGCTCCGTCTGTTTGCTTCCGACTTCATGGAAGCCCGTTCCGTCCACCTCAATCGCCAGTACAGGCTGCTTATCCATCTGATTGAACAGCAGAAAATCAACATGTGTCAATGGATTCCGGGCATATTTGCATTCTTCCTCTATCAACGGCTCATAGTCCTTTACCAGCGTCGCAAGAGAAACGTGTACAGCACAGCCGATGGCGGAATACGCCTCCTCAGACAGCACCTCCTGAATCACGGAATACATGAGATTCTCGGAATCGTACTCAGATACTCTTTTATGCTTTTGCAGATATGCCCGGCGCTGCTCGGCATAGCCCTGATAGAGCATATCGAATACCGAGTAAACCTGGCTCCGGATCACCTCAAAATTGTTGTACTCGATGTATCGTGTCAGATCCCCATAGTTGGTCTGGTCATTGCGTGGGTCCTGTGACGTGACCACTGCCAGTGAATGAACCGCGCGGGAAACGGCAACATTCAGCATATGGGGATCGTCCACAAAATCCGTGATGACATTATCCACCGAGGTTAAAATGATGGCGTCCTGTTCCCGGCCCTGAAATTTATGGACGGTGTCCACTTCATAGGCATCATCCAACTGCTTGCGGATGGCGGCTACCTGATCCCGGTAGGGTGTAATAATGCCGATGCTCTGGTAGTTCTCCTGACGAAGCCGCGGAAGTACCTCCTGCTGAATCACGTCGATCTGACGCTGGTTGAGATGGCCACGGGCATGGTTGCCGGCGGTTGTCCGGTACATGGTCAATACATCCGGCTCATTGTGATCCTTTGTCATGACGATCAACTGTCCATGATAGAACTTCTGATTGCAAAAGTTGATGATCTTCGGATGGCAGCGGTAGTATTCACGCAGCAGCGTCACCGATGCGTCCCGCCATATTTCCAGTGCAGAAGAAAGCAGGCTATGGGTTGAAAAGCGATATCGTTCATCCAAGGAATACTTTTGCCAAATGGCATCACTGGTGCGAATATCGTTCTCTGTCAGTACATTGGGGAGCTGCTTCAGATCACCGACGATCACGATATTTCGTGCGCAGGAAAAGGCCAATACGCCGGTGGCCAGATCGACCTGCGAGGCCTCATCCACGATAAGATAATCGTAGATATGAACGATGCCCAGGGTCCCCTTGATGGAATAGGTCGTGCTGAGCACCACCGGATATTCGTTCGTAAACGCGGCAGAGTCCCGCCGGAAATCACTCTTTTCAAAACGCTTTCGTCCACTTTTCCACGGATACCTCGCCGCCAGCTCTGCCCGGAACAGTCGCAGTGACTTCTGCGTAAGCTCGTCCATCTTTTCATCGAAAGCGTAGTGTTCCAGCTTGCGGTTCAGCGTTTCTTTCTCGTCCTCCAACTCCTGCTTTTTTACGAAATAGAATTGATTTTGCAAATAGGGAATGACCAGTTCCGGGGAGCGGAGAAACAATTTGAGTGCGCCGCGATTGAACCGGAACATGATGGAGAGTTTTTGCAAAAGGCCCAAGCGAGTCTCATGCTCCGCATACTGTTCAAACTCCATCCAGAGGGCGAGAATTTTCTGCGAGGACAGCTTATTCAGACTTTCAGACGGTGCATCACGGTAAGTTGCATAGTAGTCCGCAAAATAATGCTGCTCCGGCTTCAGCTGCAAGAACTCCTGCTCAATTTTCGCAATGCGGTTCTTTGCGTTGAGCATTTCGTTCAATTCCTTGGAAAGCGCAGTCGTTTCCTGCTCTAATTGCTGCCGTTCCTCCGGCTGCATCTCCCAATCGCTCATATCCGGATAGACGCCCGTCTGGGCCTCCAGAAATTTCTCCTTGTTGGCAAGACTGCCGAGAAACGCCGTCAGGAAGGCGGCATTTTTCTTCTCCAGCTTCTCCGCCACATTATGTGTTGCGGAATTGTTGTTGGAAACAACTGCCACGGTCTTTCCACTCCGGACAACATTGGCAATGATATTCAGGATCGTCTGTGTCTTTCCCGTCCCCGGCGGGCCTTGAATAATGCTGATTTTGGAGGAAAGTGCCCGTTCTACCGCCAGTTTCTGGCTTTGGTTCAGGCCGAACGGATAGATGATCGCCTCCGGCATCCGAGGCGCTTTGACTTCTTTCTGCGGCGCAAGATAGCTTGCCAGCACGGCATCCTCGCTGACCTGCTGGATCTTGTCGTACTGCATGCTCAGAATGTTGATGCCATTTTCAGCCACAAGACTGATTGCCGCGGCAGTCTCTTTGAAGTATTGAAAGGCTTCCTTATTTTTGCCGTCTGTCAGGCAATTCTGCCGGAGCTGCACTTCGCTCCTACGGAACGACAAATCTTTCTTTCCGCAGCGGACAATGCGATAATACGCTCCAAAATCGAGAAGCTCATCCATTCCGCTGATGGTCTGCCCATTAGCCGTGACGATCACCTGCGCGGGATCGATTTTCTTTTGCAATGGCATAATCTCAACATTACCGCTCTGAAAGTCGTATGTCTTATTGGGTGCACTGGTATAGACAACCTCGCACCTCCCGTCATGAAACCGGAACGAAGCCACCGAGTCCGTCTGGTCTTTCCCCTTTATGATAATTAAGCGCTTTCGTGGGTCCATAGGCTTTCTTTTGCCCCCGGCAGAGCCGGGGGTTGACTTTGTGAACCAACAGCAAGAATGGGGGCTGCCGCCCCCGTTCTTGCTGTTTATGGATAGCAGTGCTCCCGCAGGGCCGCCTCCAGCTTCTCCAGAGCGCGTTTCTCGATGCGGGACACATAGCGACTCGCCTATTGTAAACAATTTGCCCTAAGAAATTGCTTCCAGTTCACGGAAGCGGAATTTGATAATGATTTGTTTGTCTTCGGTCAGTTCTACTCTCTCGATAAGGCTGACCAAGAGTTCCCGGCTGGTATAGGCAGAATCAATAAAGCGTCGAACCAACTCTTTAGCTCGGTCTTCCGTACTGACCGGGCTTTCTTTTTGCACTTCCAAGTCCTTCAGCTTTTCCTCAAGTAAGCTGCGCTCCATCTTGATGCGCTGATAGATCCGCTCGAAATCAGATTCAGCAAGCAGACCTGTCAGCCGATCCATGTACATCTTATCCAGATTGGCGGTCAGGCCGTCAATCTTGCTGTGCAGGGACTGAATCTCGCTATCGTGGCCCTCTGCTTTGCGCACCTCTTCCACAGTAGCAATAGCAATGGGCCGCAGCTGACTCGGATCCAAATAGGCCTCGCAGACCTCCTGTATCTTGGCGATGACGGCATCCGTCACAGTCTTTTCTTTAATGCTATGGCAGGAGCAGACACCGGCTTTGGTGAAGCGCTGATAAGTCCGGCAGACGAAGTACAGCACATCTTCTCCTGCAGCATTTTTGCGGTTGAGTACTGCCAGCGGGTAACCGCACTCATGGCAGAAGATCATTCCTTTGAGCAGGAAGTCATAGGTGCGGCTTCGGGTATGCTTACGGCTGTTGACCAACATTCGTACCTTTTGAAAAGTTTCTTTGTCGATCAGCGGCTCATGAGTATTTTCTACCACGACCCAGTTTTCACGGTTCTGCTTCAGACACTTCTTGGACTTGTAGCTGATCTTCACCGTCCGGCCCTGTACCATGTTTCCGATATAGGTTTCGTTCTGCAACATATCTGAGATACGCTCACTGCTCCACAGTCCGGTATAGGGACCTGGTTTTGCCACAGGCAGTCCTGCATAGGTTGCCGGAGTGGGTACACCCTCTTCATTTAACTGTGTAGCGATCTGCCTACAGCTCATCCCGTCCAGTGCCATATTGAAGATACGCCGCACCATGGGTGCTACTTCCTCGTCAATGACGATTTTGTTCTTCTCGGTGGGGTGCATTTTATAGCCATAGACCGGCTTACCACCAATGAACTGTCCCTTACGCTGCTTATCCCGCTTGACGGATTTGATCTTCTTGGAAATGTCCTTGGCATACATGTCGTTCATGATGGCACGGAACGGAGTAATGTCATTGGCTGAAGATTCCACGCCTGTATCGATGCCGTCCAGCAATGAGATATACCGCACCCGTTTTTCCGGGAAGTAACGCTCCATATAATGACCGGTCATGATATAATCTCTGCCCAGACGGGACAGGTCTTTAGTGATGACCATGTTGACCTTCTTGGCTTCGATGTCACCGATCATACGCTGGAAATCCGGTCGGTCAAAATTGGTGCCGCTCCAACCGTCATCGATATAAGTGTCATAAACCGACAGTCGATGTTTCTTCACAAAATCATCCAAGAGGGATTTCTGGTTGTTGACGCTTTCTGATGGCCCTTCGTTTTCGTCCTCCTTTGATAGTCTGATGTATAGTGCTACATGGTAGTCCATGGGGTTGCTTATCTCTAAGTACATATACTGTCCTCCCGAAATAAGCGACCATTCATCGCCACAACAATACTACATCGGCTGGCGAATAGCCAGGGCAAAAAGCTCTTTTTGAAGAAAGAACCGAAAGGACTCTTGGATGAGTTCTGCCAGTGTCTGGTCTGCATCGGAATACGTACAACGAACAATAATTTGCTTGTTTTTCATGAGACACCTCCTGGATTGATACTATGAAGAAACGGCAGCCAACTTGCAGCTGCCGAACAAAAAAGAACCCGTACCGGGTTAGGTACGGGTTCACAACATTTATTCAGTTGATTTAGCTTGCTTGGCATACTGGCTTAATGCAGCCTTGTGCTTATAGCCCAGACCACTCGTATTAGAGACATTGCGTAGCATGTCATTCGTACTATGACCTGCGCGCAAAGGTTTCATACGATGTTCAACATGCCCGTTCTCCATGTAGTAGTTTGTTGATGCAAATATAAGGTCTCGCGTAAGAAGAAACTCGAGGATGCTGAGCAGCTTGGTGATGTTTCTCGTAACGGACTTCAACGAATCAACGATCAATGCGCCATCGGAGTCGGCGGAAAGCATTTTTAGAAAAGCCATAAGCGGAGGCTCTATTTCGGGAGTATATCCATCGTAAATTCCTATCTTCATTTCACCGGACGTTGCGATAATCTCCGACTCTTTATCCACGCCTTCCAAAAAATAAGGTTCGGAAACGGATACTTTCGGATAATCAACGGTCTTGCTGTTCGTTGCGGCAAGGTGCTTCAGCGCAGCCCATGCGACAGGGTGCTCATTTGCGAGTTCCTGATACAAATCCTGTCTTGCGCTAAGCTTTGCCTGTCTGCACATTTCAGCAAAATCCTGCTTGCTGAAATAGCGAATGGCCTCTGATGTAATTTCCTTCACTTCTTTGCTGGGCAACGATTTGCTCAGCCCAGCCTCTCCACAGGCGTCACTCTGGATCGTTTCAATGGGACTGTTTCGAATAGCGACGACCACAAAACAGCGAATATCGATTTTAGCTGGAGGCTCATAAAAGCTTCCTTCCTCCAGGCCAAGCAGCAAAACGGTATTTTTGAAAACCCGATCATCCCAATGGCGTAGAAGAGCGGTCATCTGTGTATGAATGATACCGATGGTGTGCAGAAGAAAGTGCTCCGAAACACCATAGCCGCGCAGCCTGGGCGCGAGGATACTATTCAGATAATGGGAAACTGCGTCCACAACATACACATCCTCTCTGGAAAGGTATTCCTATTGTGGCATAGTTTCCGACAAATTTCAACTAAAAGCCCCAGTACATATATACATTCTTTGGCTGGAGTTCCTCTTCAGCCACTTGGATATCATCATGCCCAAGGGTTTCTTGTACCCCCTCTCGCACAAAGCATACCTCCACGCATGGAATGTGTGCTTGCTGTGACAAGGGGAACACTTCTTTGCTCTCTACAAAAATAAGTCCGAGATCATTAGCCTGCGCGCGTTGCAAAAAGCGAAGCAAAACCTCATCCGGTTTTTCAAAGTTGAACTCACCCACATGAAAAAAGCAATGCTCGATTGCTCGTCCGGTATGTGCTGCATGCTGAGCCAGCATGTCATGCTGGCGTTGTAATTCCTGCTGCACTTCGGTTTCAGGCAAGCCCTCTGGGACATGACAAAAGAGAGAGGCGATCAATTCCATAGGCACGCTCCTTTCTGATGATTATTCTATTTCGCTTGTATAGCATAAGTTTGTCGAACTATCTCATGCTGTCAAAAAGTGTGCAAATATACTTATAACAGTGGGCAAGCGTTTTAGCCGAGAAATTGAGTTCAGGTACTCCTAATTCAGGATGCTTATTAATGACAGCCAGCATGAAGGTGTCAGCAAACAGTTCCTGAAGCTGAGTAGCAGTCAGCTTACTGCACTCTATCCCCAGATTCAGCAAATGTCCCACGAAAGATTTCGGAATTCCGGTCAGTGTTCCGGTTACTTTGATGTGGAGCAGATGACCCAGTTCATGCAGCAGTACATGGATCGGTCTTACCTCCTCACTTTGCATTCGGTACATGCAGATGCAACCCTGCATTCCTTCCGCTGTAAACACAGCAGAAGTTTCCCCATTCAAACACTCATGTTGGGCATCGATCACTAAAATGTCGACCGGGTGCTTGTCCAGCACTTTTTGAGAATAGAAAAACAGGGCATCCACCATCTGAAACACCGTTACCACGCCATCTTCCGTGAGTATCGGTGTATCTGCGTGCCAGATCCTACCGGCATATTGGTGCAGGCCATCTATGCAACGGTTAATCCCAAGTTCCTTATTACAGGCCAAAAACCATTGGGCGTATCTTATGGCGGCATCGTCCTGGTAGACTGCATAGCTTTTGGTTGCCGAACACGAGGGCGACATAGATGAAATACGGTTGGCAAAATCCACCGCAGCCAGTTCGTTCCCTTCGTCCAATTCTGTAAGTAAGTCTTCCGTTTCTTTGAAAAGATTCATGATATCAAACGCCATGGTGTCCTCCTTTCTTTTGTCAAAGCAACATCTGCGAGATGACATGAGCATTTTGCTCTTTTGCGGCATACTCCAGATGCACATATAAATCTGCTGTAGTAGACAGGCTGCTGTGTCCCAACCACTGCTGCACCTCTATCAGCGGCACACGGGCAGAGATGAGCAAATTAGCACAGCTATGCCTCAAATCATGAAATCGAATCCTGCGCAAGTTGTTCTTTGCCAGAATCGTTTTGAAATGCTCGGAAAGATAGTCAGGTGTAAGCAACTGCCCCACTCCATTCACACAGATGTAGTCCCCATTAGGCGGCGGTTGTATCCCATAGCGCTGAATTGCGACCTTCTGAAGCATAGCTGCAACCTGCGGCATGAGCGGCAATGTCCGAAAGCTGGACTTGCGCTTTAGCTTGTCCTTCGCGATCATCTGCCGTTTCCCGTTAATCACGCTCGATGTTACAGAATGTGAAATCATAATCGTGGCTCTTTTAAAATCGATAGCACTCCATCGCAGCCCCAAAACTTCACTGCGCCGCAGTCCATACAAAACAGCTAAAGTAATAGGGAGTTCAAGCGGATCGCCATGAAGCGCATCAAGTAGTTTTCTGCACTCCTCCGGAGAATAGCAATCCGCAACAGACTGCCCCTTTTTAGGTCGTGGAATAACGTCTGTGGGGTCATTCTGAATTAAGCCCCGCATGCTTGCCTCCTTCAAAGCCCTGCGGAGAAGCACATGATAGTGTAAAACCGTGTTTCCGGTGAGGCCTTTGGCATATAGCGAATTGTAGTAATCCAGAACATCTGCCGGCTTCAGATCTAAAAGTAAAATATTCCGTTCTTCGAAGTAAGGGACAATTCTGTTATTAATGCAGTTTTTGTATTCTTCATAAGTACCGATTGAAACCTTCCCTCGACACCCCTCAACCCAGGTCGTGAGGTAGTGGCTGACGAGAATGTCGTTACTACGCTTCTGTATTTCGGCGAGATCCGTATATTCCCGTCGAGCGGCAAGGAGCATTGCTTCTGCTTTCTTTTTATTTCCCTCCACCCGAAGGTGGGTTGAAATCCACTTCTGCTTTAACCGGCCCGTCTCATCCCTCACCATAAGAATCAAGTACCAATACCCATTTTTCTTTGTCATGTGCCCTGCGACCATATCAGCGCCTCCCGTTTTTGGTTTCATTTTACATAAAGGAGGCCTGCAATTCTCGTTTGAGCCACAGCAAATCTATTTTCTACAGATTTATGCGAGTGGGCATGAACGGCTTGACTCGAAATCAGTTTGGGATATCTGTGCATGGGTTCGAATTGAAGAATAACCATCTAAATTGAAACGGCCCGGAGAGTTGCCTCTCAGGGCTCATTTTTATATAAGCAATACGCTCCATCACTCAATCATGTCACCAAAAATGATTGATGAAATGAGCGATGTGTGGTATAATACGGTCGAATGAATCTTTTGCATGAGGTGTTTCTATGAGGAATAGGAAACCTCCTTTTGAAATTACAAATACGATGATCCATGAGATTGCGGAAATCGCCGAACTGGTGGGCAAGCTGACTTCCACCAATCAGCTGTCTGCGAACCCAACTTTACGGCGGACAAACCGTATCCGGACGATCCACGGCTCTCTGGCCATTGAACAGAACACTTTGAGTTTAGAACAGGTCACCGCAGTTCTGAACGGCAAGCAGGTTCTGGCTCCGCCCAAAGATATTGCCGAGGTTAAAAATGCCTATGAGATCTATGAGCGATTGGAGGAGCTTGACCCCTACTCTGTGGATGACCTGCTGACCGCTCACGGCATCATGACCCGGGGGCTGGTGGATGAGTCCGGGGTGTTCCGCTCCAAGCCCGTCGGCGTCGTTGACCAGGAAGGGCATGTCCTACATTTTGGCACGCTGCCGCAGTATGTTCCCAATTTAGTCATGGAACTGCTGGATTGGGTCAAGAACAGCGATGTGCATATGCTGATCCGCAGCTGCGTGTTCCATTATGAGTTTGAGTTGATCCACCCCTTTGCCAATGGAAATGGCCGCGTCGGACGCCTGTGGCATACGCTGCTGCTTTCCAAGTGGAATCCTGCCTTTGCTTGGCTGCCGGTGGAGTCTATCATCCATGACCGCCAGCAGGAGTATTACGAGGCCATCAATGCCTCCAACAATGCAGGAGAGTCTACGGTGTTTATCGAGTTCATGCTCTCAGCTATCAAAGCATCGCTCATGGATGCCATTAATACGAGTGATGAAATGAGCGATGGAGCGATGGATAAGGCGACGGTTCGCTGGAAGCAGATTGAGAAGTTTATGCAAACACATGAGTTTATCATGAATGCGGATGTTAGGGCTCTGTGTGGTGTTTCGGCGGCTACAGCGAACCGGATTCTTGCAGATCTGGCAGAAGAAAGTAAACTTGTCAAGTGTCATGAAAACGGACATTGGGCATATAGTCTAAAAATAAAGGAGAATCGTCATGAATATTAAACCGTATGATAAAACAATAAGAGATCTCCTTGGTTCAAAAAGGCAATTTCTAATTCCCCGTTTTCAACGAGAGTACTCTTGGGACAAAAAGAACTACCAAGAGTTTTTTGAAGATATGATGGGCAACCTTGCTATTAGTAATGGAAAAATTTCTGCAAGTCAATATTTTCTTGGAACCATGCTCTTTATCGGTAACTTCACAGAAGGCACAGATCAAGAAATTCAAGTTGTTGACGGACAACAACGTTTAACTACCATTACTATTTTGTTTTCCGCTTTGTCAGATCGCTTTGTTGAATTGGGAGAAACTACATTAAGCCGACAAATTTTCACCTATATTATGACGGAGGATGATGATGGTAAGGAAGTTCGCATTTTAAAAAGTAAAACGAGTTATCCATTTTTTGCGTACTTCATTCAAGATAAAGAAAAGAAGATCCGTCAAGAGGCCGATAGTGAAGAAGAAACTTGTATTAAAGAGACATATGATTACTTTGTATCTCAACTCAAAGATGATAAATTAAAAGCGCTTTTAAAACGCAAGCACGGCAGTGAAGAAGTCAAATCTTTGTCAGAAATTGACATATTGAAAGCATTAAGAGACCAAGTTCTAAATTCAACATTTGTATCAATTTCTACTACGGATCGTGATCAAGCTAATCGGATATTTGAGATATTAAACGCTAAAGGAAAGCGGCTCGCTGATATTGATCTAATCAAAAACAAGATCTTTGAAGTACTTAAAAAAGAAGAGCCTGCGGATTATGCTGAAGAAAGTTGGAAGCAGATAAAAACAACACTGAATACTGGCAAAGAAACTGTGGGGCTCGCAACATTTTATCGCCATTTTTGGATATCAAAGTACAAAAAAACTTATTCAAATAAACTTTATGATGCATTTAATTCCGCTATTGCTAAAACTGAACTTTGTTACAGAAATTTTTTGGAAGATATGCTTCTTAACGCAAAAATTTACATGAGAATAGTTAATCCAAGAAGGGAAGATTACAATAATCGAAAAGAATATTTTTGGCTTGTGCAGAGTCTCAATGCTCTAAATAATTACTTCAATGTTGTTCAGGTTCGTATTGCGCTTCTCGCTCTATTTGATGTAAAGGATAGAGACGTCATTGATTTAAAAATGCTAAAGAGTACAGTCTTATATTTGGAAAACTTTCATTTTGCATATAATGCAATACTTAGTGGGAAAGCCAATAGATTGGAAAAAATCTATTCGACTTTTGCAATCAATCTTCGAAAAGCTACTAACAAAGCTGAAGCCCAAACTATTATACAAACTAAGTTAGTTGAGCCGCTTGATCAATTATTCCCCACCTTTGAAGATTTCTACAAAAAGTTTATTGCTTTGACTTATTCAAAAAAAGACAATCCTTCGAACACAAAAACAAAGTACGCAATAAATAAACTTAATTGTTACTTATCCAGAAAAGAGATTTTCGAGGATGATGGAAGTGTTGAACATCTTGTTCCGGAGTCTGATGGTGAATATTCGCTCGGAATCGGAAATCTTATTCTATTAGAGCAACAGTTAAATTCTGATGCAGGCCAAGAGACTTATACGAAAAAACAAGAAACCTATAAAAATCCAACTATACCTGGATAAAAGATTTTTGTAACAAGCATCCAACTTGGGATCACACGATGATAAGTGAGCGTGCTGTGGATATGGCCAAACTTTACTATAGCAAAATATTGGAAAAGCAAGTCCCTGAAGATTATACATAATCTGATATCTAAAAGGTGATGAATGGCCGCTTATTTTCCTTATTTTCCCACCATTTACAATAACGGCGGCGCTACCCTGACATGACCGATGCCCGGACAAGCCTGTGTTTTCAAGGCTTTCCGGGCATCGTTTACATTACTGGCGGCGCGATACATAGCTGCGGCTGATGCCGTAGGCGGCGGCCACCTGGCGTTGGGTCTGGGGCGGGTGGCCGTCCAGGCCGTAGCGGCGGCGGATCACGTCGGCCTCCCGGGGCGTCAGGCACTCCCCTACCAGCCGCCGGATCAGGCGCTGATCCTCCCGGCCCTCCAGGTCCTCCTGCATGGTGTCGTCGGCCCCCACCACGTCCTGCAGATACAGGGCGTTGCCGGCCTTATCCGTCTCGATGGCCTCCGACAGCGACACCTCCCCCTGCAGCTTCCGCTGGGCGCGGAAGTGCATGAGGATTTCATTCGCTATCCTCTCCCAACGGATACATAGGTTGGTCAATGGGTGGCAAATCCGCCTCTCCATCCTCTGCAAAGAGGTAAACATAGGCGTTTTTGCCGTCCCAGACCACCTTTTTGACGATGGTGCGCAGCAGGCGGCGTTTTTCCTCCAGCGTCGCCGTATCCACCGCATGGGCGAAGGATTCGATCATTTCCTGATGGAAGGCGAACTCCTGATGCAGCATCCGGCTTTGCTCCGTGAGGGCCTCCAGCTCAGAAAGCCTTGATTGCTCCTGCTCGCTCTGCTGGTGCAGCTCGTCGATCTGCTCCATGACGTACTTAGCCGAGGTGTCAGTAGCAACGGACAGAGAGTCTACCAATCTCTTGATGCGCTCTTCAGTCTCGGCGTGCTTCTCGCGCAGCTGTGCCAGCTCCGCGTCGTAGCCCTCCTTGCTGCCGCTGATAACCTTCTTGGTCTGCGCCAGAAGTCCGGCAAGCGTCTCCTTGTCGGCGGACAGCTTGCGGATCTCCTCGATAATCTTGGCGTCCAGCGTATTGCCGTTGCAGTTTTTCATGGCGCAGACGCTGCCGTGGCTGCGCTCCTTGGTGGAGCACATATAAGTATAAATTAGGTCGCCATCGGCATTGGTACGGTTGGTCAGTTTGGGGCGCATATAGTCGCCGCACTCGCCGCAGCGCAGAAGCCCGGACAGCAGCGCCACATTGCTGCGTGGCCTGCGGTAGCTCTTGGACTTGTTGACATCCAGCATGGCCTGTACCTGCACCCAGTCGCTGCCGGAGATGATGCCCGGATGCTTGCCCACTGCCACGATCCATTCCTCCATGGGACGGATCTGGTTGGCCTTGCCGGGGCGCTGCAGGGTGCGGTTGTAGGCCATGATACCGTGCTCGCCGTCGAACTCGGACTGCTCGGCAAACAGGTCTGCGTTGTTCTCCTTGAGGTACTGGTACGCCGTCTCGTCGGCGATCATATAGACGGGATTTGTGAGGATACCCCTGATGGCAAAGCGGGTGAACTGCTTGCCGCGCTTGGTGACGCAGCGATGCTCCAGCAGGTACTGGTCGGTCTTGCTAAGGGAGCCGGTTTCCATGAAGACGGAGAAAATCGTTTTGACCAGCTGGATTTCCTCCGGAATGGGCTTCAGCTTGTAGGCCTTGCGCTCCTTGCCGTCCACCGTTATCTTGGATTCGCTCTCCGAAGCGTAACCGGTGGGCGTGGTGCCGCCCAACCAGCGCCCGGTTTTGGACAGCTCGTGCATGTTGTCCCGGATGCGCTCGGCGATGGTTTCCCGCTCCAGCTGGGAAAAGACCGACGCGATATACATCATGGCCCTGCCCATGGGGGAGCTGGTGTCGAACTGCTCGCGGATAGAGATGAAGTCGATGTGCCGGTCGCCTAAGTCCTCGATGAGTTTGGCAAAGTCGCCGATGTTGCGGCTGATGCGGTCAAGGCGGTAGACCACGATGGCGGCAAACTCGATTTTCTGCGAGTCCTTCATCATTTTCTTGAACTGCGGGCGCTCCAGATTGCCGCCGGAAAAGCCCTCATCCTCGTAGACCAGCGCATTCTCCGCTGCGTCGTCACCAAAGTGCATGGCGATGTACTGGCGGCACAGCTCGATCTGGTTTTCGATGCTCTCGCCCTTGCCGGTGAACTTGGACTTGCGGGAGTAGATAACATATTGCTTCGACTTGTCTTTCGTCTTCATAGCGGCACCTCGCGCATATCGTTAGGTTGATAAGCATATTATAACGGATCGGATTCCATTTGAAAAGGTACCCAAGGGAAAAATCTGAAAAAATATTGGATTTGAGAGCATCGCTCATACGAGCCGAGAAAATGATTGATGAAATGAGCGATGGAAAGCCGCCGCCCTGAGCTATACATTAGGGTCGCGGCTCTGTTATACAAGTGTTTTCAGATATTCTTCCACGTTCTGATACTGAATGCCCTCTACTACCTGATCTTTCCCGCGATAAAGGACAAACCTCCCGGTGATTGGGCCATAGCGATGCTCGGTCTGGGCGCATTTTTGCTCGTCGATCAGATGGCGGTACTGCTGCGGGACAGCTTCCTCGCTGTGCTTGATCTCGAAAATCCGACACGAACCGGCGTTGGGGTCAAACACCACCATATCAAACTCACCTACGGGGAATTGCAGCACAAACACCTGCTTTTTCGGGTTCGCCAGCTTGGTTTCCAGCAGGACGATGTCCTCCAGCATTCGCCCTTTGATCTCCGTCAGGATGCGCTCCTGCACGGCGGTACGCTCCGCCAAAGACAGCGCGCTGAACGTTTCGCCCAGCAGCAGACTGCGGATCAGGGTGCCCGCCTGCGCATAGCGCAGACCCGGCTGCGCGATCACTGTGCGGTTGGACCTCGTGCCGACATCCGGCAGGTGCAGCACGTCGATCTCCCGCGTCAAGTCCAGCAAGTCCAGATACTCCTTGACCTCCGCCGCGTGAACATCGTCCAGCGCCGCGGTCTGCTCTGCCCTGTTGCGGATCTCCAGCAGCTTCCGCAGGCTGTCGGTGACAAGCGCAAGGTCGATGCGGTCGAGGATGTCCGTCGGGTTCTTCCGATCCCGGCGCAGGTTGTTGGCGGAAATGCCAAGGTCGTGGGACTTCCAATCCTGCGACAGTACTTCCAGCGTGAAGCGGTGGTTGATGTCCTCCACGACCCGGTTGATGGCGCTGGTCAGTTCATTTTTGTCGTACAGGTCCCACAGATGCCGGAAATGCCCTTCGTACTGGTAGCAGCGCAGGGAGTGCTGGATGTTGCGGGCAATGGCCGTGTCCACATACTCATCGGCGCTTTCCTTACTGGCAAAGGTGGAAGTCTCGTTGTAGTGGATGCCGCCGAGACTCATGGTGCCGCCGTAGCGGATATACTCGTCGATGCCATGG
The DNA here is from genome assembly GCF_020687045.1 of Brotocaccenecus cirricatena. NCBI lineage: Bacteria > Bacillati > Bacillota > Clostridia > Eubacteriales > Oscillospiraceae > Brotocaccenecus > Brotocaccenecus cirricatena. The sequence continues at coordinate 11,612 of NZ_JAJEPW010000041.1, read as the reverse complement.
ATGCCGAGAACGGACTCAAACTCGCGGTAAGGGATGAATGTGGTGTGCAACAGGATACAGCGGTCGTAGAGCTGTTCGTCCTCAGCAAAGAGAAATCCCATCGAGTCCGCGCCGGAGAGTACGGTTTTCATGCCGCAGGCCGCAAACACATCAGAAAACAGCGCCGCGCCCTCGATGAAATCCTCCATGAGTGTCACTTCATCGAGGAACACATAGCGGAAGCCCTGCGCCTCCAGCAGCTTGAGATCACGGTTTACATCCGCCAGCGTATCTCTTGCGGTAATCTGGATGAATGCAACCTTGGCAAGTTCTGCCTCGCTCATCTCCGCAAAAATCTGGCGGATCATGGTGGTTTTACCCGTCCGGCGCAGACCGTAGAGGATAAACACCTTGTCCTGCTGCCCGCCGTAAATGTAGTCGTGCAGCTGTCGGAAGTACTCGCGCTTGCGATAGGCTCGAACAGGGGATGCAAAGGAGTGCAGCGCCTCTCCGGTGCGGACATTCGTGGTAAACGCAGAGGTATCCACAGATTTTCCCTTGGGCAGCTGCTTCTTCAGCGCTTTCAGCTCCCGTTCCAGAGCTTTTCTTTGCTCGATTTGAGCGCGAAAATCCTCCAGTTCATCCGCCGGAATATACTTCTCCCGCCGCTTCTTGTCCTCTGTCCAGCGGTGGTAGAAATATTCCTTGCCGTTGACGGTTTTCTTCGTAATGGAACCGGCTGGCAGATCAGCAATCAGCTGTTCCAGCTCCGCCGCACGTGCCTGCATCTCAGATAACTCCATAGCGCACCTCCTGCGAGATACTATTCTATGTAGAATTATGCCCCATTATACCCGCGAAATCAAGGGTATAATGGGGCATAATTATTTTCTTCGAACTGTTTAGCCATTCCCGCCATGCAGCCAGCAGTCGTCGCTGTGGGCATTGATGACGCCGATGGCCTGCAAATAGGCGTAGATGATGGTGGAGCCAACGAAGGTCATGCCCCGCTTTTTCAGGTCTTGGGAAATGGCGTCGGACAGCGGGCCGGTGGTAACGGCGGGGTCATTTTCGTAGATGACCTTGCCGTCTGTCCAGCCCCAGATATACTTTTCAAAGCTGCCGTACTCTTCCTGAATGTCCCGGAAGATACGGCTGTTTTTGACACTGGCCCGGATTTTCAGCCGGTTGCGGATGATGCCCTCGTCAGAGAGCAGCCGGGCAATCTTTTCCTCGCCGTAAGCGCAGACCTTGTCCAGGTCAAAGCCGTCGTAGACCTCCCGGAACCGCGCCCGCTTGTTCAGCACCGTCTCCCAGCTCAAGCCCGCCTGAAAGGATTCCAGAATCAGCAGCTCATACAGAGCGTGGTCATCGTGGCACGGAACGCCCCACTCCTCATCGTGGTAGCGGACATAAAGGGGATTGGCCAGGTTGCACCACCGGCAGCGGGATTTGTTATTTTCTTCTGTCATGGGAATCCTCCTGCAAGTTATAACACCTTCGCCGCATTCTCCACCATCTGCCGGTACTGCTCTTTTACGTCCGCCGGAGCTTTGATGCGCACCTTGCCCTCGAAGCCGAAAATCCAGTTAAAGAACACCTTGCCGACAGCAACTTCCTCAATGACCCGGAAATTCTGCAGGTCTCCGGCATAGGTGTGGACGTCCGGCCCGAATTGGTCGATGATCGCATCCATCACGCCGTTGTCGCAGAGCAGCTCCACCTCTTTGCGAGGAGCGTTGTACATCCGGAAGGTGGTTTTCACATACTTTTCGACGGAGAAACCGGCCTTGGGCGGCACCGCAGGCTCGTCGAGAATCTCCGGCTGCTCCGCAATGCGGTCTACCCGGTGGCTGCCGATGTTCTCGTACTTGTCCGAATAGCCCACCACATAGTAGTTGTCGCCGTCCCAGACCAGGGAGTAGGGGCTGAAGGTGTATTTCTCTCCGCCGTGATGAAGCACACGCTCCTTCTTCACGTTGTATTCAATCTTCCGGAAGCGGATTTTCTTATGCCGGTTGATGGCTTCGTTGATGGTGTCGATGATGTAGAAAATCTGCTTGTTTTCCAGCTTTCCCCGGCCGTCCACAACCACATTGCGCTTCAGATCCCGGGCCTTATAGATGCCTGCCGTAGCGCTGCTTCAGAATGCTGGCCAACTGGGCGGTGGTCAGATAGTTGTCCTCATCCGTGCATTCCTGCAGGATCTGCAGAAGGTACAGCGGTCTCAATTTTGCGTCGATATCCATGGTGTTACTCCTTGATCGGTTCGGGTGGTTTCTGCCTCATTTCTCAGTTGGTACGACAAACCGGAAGTTACCGATTCCATACCATTACAAATTCTTTTTCGTCCGTATTGTTATCTATGTTTTCGGATTGAATGGCAAATTCTTCTCGCAGATAAAATCGAATAGCTTTCTTGTTCTTCTGATAAACGCTTAATCTTAGTGTAGATTTGCCTTCTTTAGCGTAATTTAACAGTTGCTTTCCGATTCCTTTTGATTGTACTGCTTTTTTCACGAAAATTCCTTCAATGTAGTTATCGTTCATTCCGATGAATCCGCCTATCTGCTTTGTGCAATCATCTTCATATACATACACTTCCGCAAGGGGCATCATTCTTTTTACTGTATCAAAATTGCTCTGCCAATAATCTGGAGATATAAAACTATGTGCCTGAATATTCGTATTTAACCATATTTGCATCACTGCATCTATATCACCGTCAACATATTTCCTAATCATTTCATCAACTCCGTAAATTCCGATCTGTCGATGTCTCTTCACATTGTGCTCATCTCTGCGGCGCAAAATAATGCGTCTGTGCATAGGCGAACTGTTCGTTGAACCGCCGGGCGGCTTCCCGGCTCAGGGGTGTATCCGGCTGCATCATGTCAAAGGCGTGCATATCGGAGTGGTACACGTCCACACTGGCGGAAATCCCATAAGCTTTCAGATTTTCGATATACTGCACCGTTTCGGCATAAAACGGCTCTCCATCCCCTACGAAGGTGTAGGCAGGCGGCAGGCCGGAAAAATCCGTCAGACGGGCGGGAGCGGCATAGGGCGACAGGCCGTCCAGCTTCTGCCCCCGCAGATAACAGTGCCAGCCAAAATGGTTGCGCCGAGTATTCCACACCTTGCCGTGGTTATCCCGGGAGGTCTCCGTGTCCCGGTCGTCCAGCATGGGGTAAAGGGGCATCTGGAAGGCGACGTTCACCACACCGGTGTCTCGGGCCTTGATGCACGGGGCGGCGCACAGCCCGCCGCCTGCGCTCTCGCCGCCCACCATGATTTGGTCAGCACGGATGCCCAACTCGGCAGCGTGGGACTTCATTTACACTAGCGCCGCATGGCAATCGTCCAGCACAGCAGGATATGGCGCAGCAAAGGCCAGCCGATACCCCGGCGACACTACCACCGCCCCGAACTTTTTCACCAGATCGACCGCCCGGGACATATGCACCATTTCCTTCATGCCGAGAATGTACCCGCCGCCGTGGAGCCACAGCACACCGGTGGCCCGCACCGGGACAGTCGTCGGCGACAGCACCAGCGCCGGGATCCGGCGTCGGCCTGCAGGAATGGTGATTTCTTGTACCCGGATCTCCGGGTCAGGTCTCATGGAACGCATGGTTTTCTCCTGAATTTATGACTGCAAAGCCTACTTTGCAGCAAGCAGATGCAACTGTCTTTCAAGGGTGTGGATTCTGTCCATTATACTCGTGTACTCTGTATAGGCGGCAACAACTTCCGCATCGTTTTCAAAAGAAGGCCGCCGATTATATTTCGTATTCAGGATAAAAGACTTTACCAGACCCAGGAATTGTACCCGAATGGTGTTCAGATCGTGCTCAATCACCATCCCAGTGCCATAGAGTCTGGATGTGACCTCCACATTGGTCAGCGAGATGTCGGAAACATCCGGAAGCGCTTCATACAATGCCTCTATCTGTGTCGTCAACGCCTCAATCTGGGCCTGCCGCTTCACCTCATCCGCTTCCTGCCGGGCTGCTACTTTTGCCTGTTTCTCCGGCTTTCGCTTCTGCAAGTGGATCCTGTTGTAATAGTTATAGGTTTTGCTGCAATAAATCAGATCATAGACCAGAATGTGCAAACTGCTGTCTTCCATGAGGTCGTCGCGCTCACGGATTTTATCGAAGTGCTTTTCCAGGAGCGCAGAATGTTCCCGGAAGCTTGCGGCAATCTCATCGCACATCCTGTAGTAAGCACTCAGGTCAAAGTGTTCTCCGGAACCTATATGGAAGCCATACGCGCCGTAGTTTTCCATGAGGTTTGCCTCGGAGCTCTTATAGATATAGTTGTCCTCCGGGGCGTACATAGCCAAAAACGCGGAGGCTGTATGGCGATCCTGTTTAAAGGACCAGTTGGCGGGATAGTGAGCAACGCGCAGTTGCTCCATCCCGTCTACGAATGCGTCCATGTGCTCCTGGCGCAGTGTCAGGTCGCCATGATCCGCAGCAAAAAGCACTTCGCAGAACAAGCGCTCCACTTCATCCGGATTCTTTTCCCAAAGCTTTACGACCCCGCTGCGGGGGTGCATACGGCTGTTATCAATCAGTACGGAAAAATCTCTGGTGGCCGCATTGAATCTGGAAAGAAAATCAGGATGATCCGCACGGAACCATTCTGCCTGAAAGGTTTTGAGCGCCCTCCACTTGAATATCTCGTCGTGTTCGCCGCCATAAAGCTCGTCCATATCCGTTTCGTAGCATTGAATGAGCTTGTCTAAAATTGCTTTATCCATCTTCTCCTCCATCCGTTTCAAGGTCCGATGCTTTGAGACGTTGTCGAATTTCCCACACGGCAGTTTTCCTGACAGGAGCCTTCTGTTTGAACCGTCCGGAATTTCCGGATAGTTGCCGATTCCGCCAATTCGCCGTACGCATTAATTTTCTTAATATGTTCGCTGATTGTGCGCGCATCCACATCATACAGTGCCGCATTTTTCATGCGGTTTATCTGCCGTGATGGCCACCTTGATGACCCCGTCCAACCGGTTTTCAAAGATGCGGTAGGCTTCTTCGATTTCGCTCAGAGGAAAGCGATGGGTGATGAGCGGCGTGGTGTCCAGCTTGCCCTGCTCGATTAGGCGCAGAATTTCCGCGCAGTCGCAGCCGTCCACGCCGCCGGTCTTGAAGGTCAGATTCTTGCCGTACATCTCCGGCAGCGGCAGCGTCTGTGCCTCGTCGTAGAGGGCAACTACCGTTACAATGGCGTTGGGACGGGCGCAGCGCCATGCAAGCCGGAAGGTATCCTTGCCGCCTGCCACCTCCAGCACCACATCAGCGCCGCCGTGGTCGCTATTTAAGAGCACAAAGCCCTCGCATTCCTCCGGTGTGCAGGTCAGCACTTTCGGATAGTGCTCCCGGACAAAGGTAAGTCGTGCCGGATCTTTCTCGCAGACGATGATGCGCTTTGGCTCTTTCAGTGCTGCGCACAGCAGCGTGCAGATGCCTGTGGGGCCTGCGCCGATGATGAGGACGGTGTCCTCACTTTTGATCTCCGAAATCTTCGCGGCCCAGAAGCCGGTGGCAAGAATATCGCCCACAAACAGCGCCTGCTCATTGGTGACGCTGTCGGGAATCTTGTTGAGTCCCTGATCGGCATAGGGCACCCGGACAAGCTCCGCCTGTCCGCCGTCGATGCGGCAGCCCAGCGCCCAGCCGCCGTCTGGGTCGGTGCAGTTGTTTACCCAGCCATGCTGGCAGAAATAGCATTCGCCGCAGAAGGTCTCCACATTCACCGTTACCCGGTCGCCGGGGCGCACGGTTTTGACCGCTGCACCGACGGATTCCACCACACCCACCATCTCGTGGCCGACGGTGATACCGGGCACGGCACGGGGTACGGAACCGTGCTTGATGTGCAGGTCGCTGGTGCAGATAGAGCCCAGCGTCACCCGCACGACGGCATCCCGGGGATCGATGATCTCCGGCTCCGGCTTGTCCAGCAGCGCAAAATGGTTGTGTTCTATGTAGGTCAGGGCTTTCATGAGTGTTCTCCTTTTGAAATACCGCGGCACTTATTGTGCGGCGGTGTCCTTTTGCAGATGGATGTCGGATAGGATCACCGGGATCTCTTCATCTGTGTCTTCTTTTTTCCACGACACAACAAAGCGAACTTCGGCCGAGCACGGCGTGTATCCATTTGACCGCAGACGATCCAGCCGCTCCCGGCAGGCCTTGGACAGCTTTGCAATCCGGACAGTTCTTCCGTTCAGTTCGGCCAGAAGAAAATAGTTCTCCAATGAAAGGGCCATGCCACTTGAACTGCACCCCATTTGTTAGACGGTATATCATACTATCTAACAAATGGGGTGCAGTTCAGCTTTCAAAGAGCAGGGAATTTGACATTTATCGGTCCGTACCTATAAGCTTCCGGGAACAGTCCTCCAGCCGCGATAAAGCTTCATTCCCTGCATGCCGACAAATGAACTTCGCAGCCTCGTCCAGGCGAGGCGGACGATAGGACACACCGTGGCAGTCCGAGCCCAGGATATCTATTTCCCGGTTCCGCAGCATCTTTACGGCCCTGTGCTTCGTGCGCCAGTCAAGGAAGAACGACGCGTTGCATTGGAACAGAATGCCCATTCGCCGCAGCTTAGGCCACAGGGCGCGGGGCTGGTCGGGGAGATATCGCTCCACATGCGCCAGCACGACCGTCATCTCCTGCTGCTGAGCCAGCGCAGCGAGATCCTCTACCGTGCGGGAGGACCAGCCGCTGAAAGGCATTTCCAGCAAAAGAACACCGGTATCTTGTATGCATAGCTGCCGGACCTGTGCTGTGCGGCTGATTCCCTGAAAGTAGTGGACCTCAGCACCCAAAAGCACATGAGGAAGTCCCTGCGTGAGGTGTGCCCGTAAATGCTCCCAGGCGTCCGCGCGGCGGCGCAAAAATACGTCCGGCGGGTTTTCATCCGCATAGAAATGCGGCGTGGCAATAACCCTTTCGACGCCCTGCTCCTGAAGCATACGCAGCATCTGCAGGCTTTCCTCGATGTTCCTGCTTCCGTCATCCATGGCTGGCAGAATATGCGAATGGAAGTCGATCATGGCGCTTTATTTCCTCATATGGGGTTTATCGGATTTGGGGGAGGGACCGGGAGCCGCTTGTGCCTCCTCTCCGTAGCCATAGCCGTATTTGTAGCGGCTGTAGCGCGCATATCGGCCATAACGGCCGCCGGAAGCCGTGGCGCAGGTCATAACAAAGCCCAGCACCTTGATATGCAGATACTCCAGCTGGCGCAGTGTTGCCGAAAGATCCTGACGGTTGCTGTAATCCTGCCGGACGACAACGAGCATCCCCTGGATCAGATTGGCGACAACCAGGCCGTCCGAAACAGCGTTTATCGGCGGCAAGTCAAAAATAACAAAATCAAAGCTTCGCACCAGGTTTGCCGTTACGGCGTTCATACGCTCCGAACCAAGCAGTTCGGACGGATTGGGCGGGATATCGCCGGACGTAATGACCTTGAGGCCGTCCAGCAGTCCGACATCCTGAACCACATCCTGTTCCTGACACAGGCCTGCCATCAGATTGGACAGACCCGGAGCCGGATCGATCGCCAGACGGCGCGCCAGATTGGGACGCCGCATGTCCGCCTCGATCAGCAGGACCTTCTTGCCTGTTTCGGCGAGCGTATAGGCAAGGTTGATGGACGTCGTGCTCTTGCCCTCGCCGCGCATAGCGCTTGTAACACCGACGACCCGGCACTTTTTCTCATCCGGCAGGGCAAAAGTCAGATTTGTGCGCAGCAGCTTATACGCCTCGGAGGCGGCAAAGCTGAGCCGGTCCCCCTGCATGGCACGCTGTTCCCTTAAAGAGACAGCTTCCTCCGGAATAGGCTGTTCCTTCCTGAAGATCATTGGTGGGATCCCTCCTTCTGCCTGTACCCGTAGTCATGGCCATTGCTTTGCTGCAAAAGCTCAGGGATAACCGCCAAAACCGGGATCTGGGGATACGCCTGAAGCAATTGATCTTCGCTGCGGATCTGATTGTCAAAAAGCTCCCGCAGGATAAAGAACGCGCAACTGAGAATAAGACCGGTCAGCATACCCAGCAGCGTATAGCGCGGAATGCTGGGGCTTGCCTTTGAGGTGGGAAGCTGCGCATAATCCACGACCCGCACAGAGCTGCCCTCCACTACGTCGGCAATGCGGGCCGGAAGCACCTGAGTGACCGTGTTGGCAATATTCCTGGCCTCCTGCGGATCGGTGCTGGCAACAGTGATCTCGAAAACTTCAGTTCCGTTGACCGCCTGCGCACGGATCATTTTGGTGAGCTGTTTGTCTGTATAGGTCAGCTTCGCGGCTGAACGGATCTGATCCAGGGTGGCGCGGCTGCTGAGGATGACCATATAGGTGTCTACAAGGCTCTGCGCCGCGGAAAGCTCGGAATTGCTGATCGGCTTGCCGGGATCCTGTGTGTTATTGACGTACATCAGGGCGCTGGCTTCATAAGTGGGGGTAATCAGAAAGCGTGCCCAGGCAAAGCAGATCGCGCCAAGTACCACCGAGATCAGGGCGATAATCCACGCGCGGCGCCATAGGGCACTCATCAGCGTGATCATGTCTACCTCGCGGCATGCATCACTCTTGTTCATGAATATCTTTCCTTTCCGTTTTTAGTGGAGCATCCAGTAAATCGTGAAATAATGGTAATATTGTAGCATAACACTTTCCGGATTTCAACGTTTTATTCTTCACATTTACTTATATTGAGTCCTGTAGATGTGTAGATGTTGTTAAGAAATTGTATCATGCGATAAGGTTTTGCTTCAATTGCAGCAGCGTGTCGTTCAGATGTGCGAAATCGAAGTTTTTTTCATCAAGCAAAGCATTGGCTTCGTAATTTAAAGTTGCTGCGTATTTTCAAAGTTGATATCGGTCCAAGAGGAGAAAATTAGGATGGAGTACTCAGTTTTAATGTCTGTGTATGCAAAAGAAGAACCTGTATATCTTGATACAGCCATTCAAAGCATGCTGGATCAAACCGTCAGAACGGACGACTTTGTAATTGTATGCGATGGGCCGCTGACAGCAGAGCTGGATGCGGTTTTGGAACGGCATCTTGCGCAAAATCCTGCCGTACTTCATCTTGTCCGCCTTCCGCAGAATATTGGCACCGGGGCAGCATTGAATATCGGCCTTACTCATTGCAAAAATGAATTGATCGCAAAAATGGACTCGGATGATATCTCCGTCTTGGACCGGTGCGAACGGCAGCTGAAGGAGTTTGCTGAAGATGACAGGCTGACGGTAGTCGGCGGAAACATTCTTGAATTCACGGAGGACCCGGCAAAGCCTGTCAGCCGGAGACTTGTTCCCTGCGATAATGAGGGAATACAAAAATACGCAAGGAGACGGCAGCCGTTTAATAATATGACGGTCATGTACAAGAGGAGCGCTGTTCTGAAAGTCGGTGGCTATAAGGCGATGACCCGCAGCGAAGACTATGATCTGTATGTCAGGATCCTGCACGAGGGCTACTACTGCAAAAATATCAACGACGACTTGGTGTTTGCAAGGATCAAGGAAAACGCGGCAGACAGAAGGACTTCACATGCAACCTACCGGGGATTTATAAAAACAAGATGGAGCGCGCTTCGATCAGGCTTCTCGTCACCGTGGGATTTCCTGGTTGCCTGCGGCGCACAGACGGTCGTTTTCTTATCTCCGGCATTCCTTCAGAAGTTGATTTACAGGAAAATCCTGCACAAGCCCGTCGGAGACTCTGTCGAGACACGTATATTGCAGCAGGCGGAAATGGAACAGCATGCTACAGGAGGCTGACAGCAATATACTTTTGGGGAGATGCCTCGATCCAAATATATATAAACCAGATTCACACAATCATCAACGAACACCGCTTGCGCGGCGGCATGACCGAAGGCGCAGCGGATTTTCTGAGCCACGGCGGAGAGGAGATCAATGGCAGTTCAACTTGAGAAGATGACTGTGCACCAGGAACTTCTGCTTGAAATGCTGAAGGATTTCGATGCAGTATGCAGAAGGCATCATATTTCATATCAGCTATTTGCGGGAACTGCTTTGGGCGCTGTACGCCACCACGGGTTTATTCCGTGGGACGACGATATTGATGTTATTTTGATCCGCAGTGAGTATCAGCGCTTTTTTGACGAGGCCGCTGGTGACTTTGACCCGGAAATTTATTATGTACAGCAGGAGCACGGCGCGCATTGGCCGATGCCCTTTTCCAAGCTACGGCGGAACAACACCACCTGTATAGAAAAATATCACTCGCGGGATCCGCAAATGCATCAGGGCGTTTACATAGATATTTTTCCCTGCGATAATCTGTCCGGTCACCCGGCCGCAGGATGGCTGCAGTTTGCCGCATCAAGGGCGATCTTCGCGAAGGCGCTCTATGCGCGGGGCTATGAGACGGACAGTATTGCGAAAAAGCTGTTCATGCAGTTCTGCCGGTTGCTTCCCAGAGGCCCTCTTGAAGAATTCTGCGTGTGCAGAAGCGGCTCCGGATCGGGTATGGTACAGGCCTTTCTGGCTGGCGGCAGAAAATATAAAAAGAACATTTTCCCTCGTGCCTGGATCGAAGATACGGTCTATATGCGCTTTGAGGACGCCGATTTCCCCATATCGTCGCACTACGATGCACTCCTGACGCAGCTATATGGTGATTGGCATACGCCTTCTCCGCCGGCTGAGCGTAAGTGCAAAGAACATGTCGCTATTCTCGATCTGGAGCGTCCCCATACGGAGTATCTGGAGATACAGCAAACCATGCGGATCGAAGATCATACGAGAAGTATTCGCTGATATAAAATCAGGGTACATAGCTGGGGTTCGCGGTCCATTTCCTGCCGTCCGGTGAACTTCAGCGCGCTCTGTTTGAACAAGTGTATGCTTGCAGTCTGCAATGAGCATATAAATCACACAAAAAGGAAGGGAAAACATGCAACACAGGAAACGAACCAAAGTGACTGCAGCGCTGCTGGCGCTCTGCATGCTGGTATCGCTGCTCCCAGTGACGGCTTTCGGCCTGGATCCGCAGAGCGCGGAGCTTGGCAAGGGAAGCACCATTGACGGCACGGGATATCATGTCACGTCGGTAAAAAACTACTCCATCGCACCCGACATTTCCGAGCGGGTCATCATCACCAACAATGCCACAGGCAACTCACAGACGGTTGCCAACGTCATGGAGGTGAACACCGCAGGCGGCCGCGCCAAGATCGTGGCCGGTTACGGCAACCGCAACCCCAAGGAGCAGGGCTGGACCCTGAAAACCACCACGGACCAGGCCCATGTCTATGAAAAAGAGTCCGGCCTGAACGTGGTGGGCGGCGTCAACGCCTCCTGGTTCAACATCAACACCGGCGAGCCCTCCGGCTATCTGGTGATGAACGGCGTGGTGCATCACGACAACTCCAGCCGGGCGTTTATCGCCGCCTTTGACGACGGCTCCGTGAACGTGTTCCGGGAGGGCACCACCTTGGCCCAGGCCGAGGCGGATCAGAGCGCCAAGCAGGGCAAGACCGTGAAGATCCTGGAGGCCGTGGACGCCCTGGTGGCCATGGTTTGGGACGGTAAGGTGGTCATCACCGAGTCCGGCAACAGCGGCTACTATCC
>NZ_JAJEPW010000040.1:0-27710 GCF_020687045.1 Brotocaccenecus cirricatena | reverse complement strand
GTGCCCCGGCGAAAGCCGGGGCACTCTGTGTTATAGGGCCAGCACAAAAGCCAGGGATACGGCGGTATCCCTGGCTTTGTTTTGCTTTTTACAGGCTGACGCCGCCGTCGGCGGACCGGGCGTCCTTCAGCAGGGGGGCGATGCGGTCCAGCAGGGCGCGGACCTGCTGGGGGCAGCGACCGATGTAGCGGGCGGGGTCCATGAGGCGGTCCAGCTCCGGGCGGGTCATGCCAAAGGCCGGGTCCGCCGCCAGACGGTCCAGCAGGTCGCAGGGCTCACCGTCCTTCATCCGGGCGGTGGCGGCCATGGAGTTTACCCGCACCCGCTCATGGAGCTGCTGACGGTCTCCGCCGCGCTTGACGGCCTCCATCATCAGGTTCTCCGTGGCCAGGAAGGGCATATACTCCCGGATGGTCTTGTCCACCACCTTTTCGTTGACCCGCAGGCCGTCTGTAACGTTCTGGGCCAGGCGCAGAATGGCATCGGCGCACAAAAAGCCCTCGGGCATAGACAGACGGCGGTTGGCAGAGTCGTCCAGGGTCCGCTCCATCCACTGGACGGAGGCGGTCATGGGGGCGTTCATGGCGTCGGCCATGAGATAGCGGCTCAGGGAGCAGATGCGCTCGCAGCGCATGGGATTGCGCTTGTAGGCCATGGCGGAGGAGCCGATCTGGTGCTCCTCGAAGGGCTCCTCCAGCTGACGGTCGTGCTGCAGCAGGCGGATGTCGTTGGCCATGCGATAGACGCTCTGGGCTATGGAGGACAGGCAGTTCAGGATCCGGGCGTCCACCTTCCGGGGATAGGTCTGGCCGCAGACGGTGAAGCAGGCGTCAAAGCCGAACTCGGCGGCAATGCGGCGGTTCATCTCATCGATCTTTGCCTCGTCGCCCTCAAAGAGGTCCATGAAGCTGGCCTCGGTGCCGGTGGTGCCCCGGCAGCCCAGAAAACGCAGGCTGCCCAGGACAAAGTCCAGCTCCTCCAGGTCCGACAGCAGGTCCTGGAGCCACAGGGCGGCCCGCTTGCCCACGGTCACCGGCTGGGCCGGTTGATAGTGGGTATAGCCCAGGGTGGGGGTGGCGGCGTATTTTTCCGCAAAGGCGGAGAGGTTCTTCATCACCGCCAGCAGCTGGCCCCGCAGATACACCAGCCCGTCCCGGTACAGGATCAGGTCGGCGTTGTCGGTGACATAGCAGCTGGTGGCCCCCAGATGGATGATGCCCGCCGCCAGAGGCGCGGCCTTGCCGTAGGTATAGACATGGGCCATGACATCGTGGCGGACCTCCCGCTCCCGCTGTCGGGCGGTGTCATAGTCGATATCGGTGATGTGCTGCTCCAGCTGGCGGACCTGCTCCTCCGTTACCGGCAGGCCCAGCTGGTGCTGGGCCCGGGCCAGGGCCGTCCACAGCCGCCGCCAGGTCTGGAAGCGCATATCCGGGGAGAACAGGTGCAGCATATACGGCGAGGCGTAGCGCCCGGCCAGGGGGGATTCATAAACGTCGTGGGACATAAGGGTCCTCCGTTTCTGTGATTTTCAGCGGACGATCAGGCTGTCCCGCTCCGCGCCCACGGAGACATAGCCGATGCGGCAGCCGATGGCCTGCTCCACATACTCCACATAGTCCCGGGCGGCCTGGGGCAGATCCTCCCAGGTGCGGACTCCGGAGATGTCGCAGTTCCAGCCGGGGACGTACTCGGTGACGGGCTTGGCCTGGTCCAGCAGCACCGGGAAGGGGAATTCGTCGGTGCGCTGGCCGTTGATCTCATAATGGGCGCAGACGGGGATCCGGTCCATGTAGCTGAGGATATCCAGCTTGGTCAGGGCGATGTTGGTGGCGTTCTGCATCCGGACGCCGTAGCGAGTGGCCACCAGGTCGATGGGGCCCACCCGGCGGGGACGGCCGGTCTTGGCGCCGTATTCATCACCGGCATCCCGGAGTTTCTCGGCATCGGCGCCGAACCACTCGCAGACAAAGGGACCCTCGCCCACGCAAGAGGAATAGGCCTTCACCACGCCCACCACCTCATCGATAGATGCGCCGGGCAGGCCGGAGCCTACCGGGGCATAGGAGGCGATGGTGTTGGAGGAGGTGGTGTAGGGATAGATGCCGTAGTCCAGGTCCCGCAGAGCGCCCAGCTGACCCTCGAACAGGATGGACTTGCCGGCGGCCTGGGCCTGGTGGAGATAGCGGCTGGTGTCGGCCACATAGGGCTTTACCCGCTGGCCGTACTGCTCCACCCAGGCCATCATCTCGTCCATGGTGTAGCCCTTGGCCCCGTAGACCTCCCGGAGGATCAGGTTCTTCCACTCCAGCAGGTCCTGGAGATGGGCCCGCAGATGGTCGGGGTACAGCAGCTCGCCGGCCAGAACCGTCTTCTTCTGGTACTTGTCGGAATAGAAGGGGGCGATGCCCTGCTTGGTGGAGCCGTACTTCTTATCCTTCAGGCGCTGCTCTTCCAGGGCGTCCAGCTCCCGGTGCCAGGGCAGCAGCAGACTGGCCCGTTCGCTGACCAGCAGGTTCTCGGGGGTGATGTCCACGCCGCCCTGGCGGACGGTGTCGATCTCCTTGAGCAGATTCTCGCAGTCCAGGGCCACGCCGTTGCCCAGGATGTTCATGACGCCGGAGCGGAAAATGCCGGAGGGCAGCAGATGCAGGGCGAACTTGCCCTTTTCGTTGATGACCGTGTGCCCGGCGTTGCCGCCGCCCTGATAGCGCACCACCACATCATATTGTTGGGTGAGGTAGTCCACCATGCGGCCCTTGCCCTCGTCGCCCCAGTTGATACCCACGATCGCGCAATTTGACATGTCTTCGTCTCCTCATCTATATTATAACAGAATTTTTGGCGGGTTTCCACCGCCAACAGCCCCTTATTATACCCAATGGACGGTCAGAAGTAAAGAACGAATCTCACATATCTGATATTAGCATGTCTAATATTTATTGTGGATATACACCATAAAAGTGTCTGTTTTTTCAGTGAAAATGACAAAATTCTTGTGGGTTCTGCTGCTTGACGACCCGGGGGCGGCGGGGCTATAATCATTTGTTCCTTTGAATCGGAGGTTTTTGATATGGAAAAGACGAAAAAGTCCCTGTTCGGGCCCATGGACCTGACCAAGGGGACATGCTGGAAAACGATCCTGATCTTTTCGCTGCCGGTGATTTTGTCGTATCTGCTGCAGCAGGTATACTCCATCAGTGACGCAGCCATTGTGGGCCAGACCCTGACGGCCCAGGAGGTGGCCGGGGTCAACGACACCACGTCGCTGGTGTTCATCTTTCTGCAGTTCGCCTTCGGCGTCAGCGCGGGCTTCTGCGTGGTGACGTCCTGCCAGGTGGGGGCCCGGAACCAGGCGGGGGTGCGCCGGTCCCTGGCCACCCAGATCGTCCTGTCGGCGGTGCTGACGGTGCTGCTGACGGCCCTGGCCCTGGCGCTGCTGAATCCCATGCTGGCGTGGATCAACGTGACCCCGGACAATGCCGAGGTGTATCGCGCCGCGTATACCTATTGCTTCATCATCTTCGCCGGTATCGGCGCGCAGCTGTTTTATAACTTCATCTGCGCCTTTCTGCGCAGCATGGGTGACTCCCTGACGCCGCTGCTATTCCTGCTGTTTTCCACGGTGCTGAACGTGGGGCTGGACCTGCTGTTCATCATGGTGTTCCGGTGGGGCGTGGCCGGGGCGGCCATCGCCACGGTGGCGGCCCAGCTGATCAGCACGGTGGCGTGCTTCATCTACGCCTTTGCCAAGTATCCTCAGCTGCGGCTGCACCGGGAGGACATGCAGATCACCCGGGGCGATATCCGCCGCCATGTGGTGCAGGGCGTGCCCCTGGGGCTGCAATTCTCGGTGCTGGCCATTGGCATCATCGTCATGCAGAGCGTGGTGGTGCAGTTTGATATGCTGGATGGCGTCATGGTGTCCTCCTCCGCCCAGATGGGCTTCGGTGCGGCCAACAAGCTGTTCAACCTGACAGCAACGCCTATGAACGCCCTGGGCACGGCCATGACCAGCTTCACCGCCCAGAACCTGGGAGCCGGAAACCACGACCGCATCCGCAAGGGGGCCCTGCAGTCCCTGGTGATGGTGTCGCTGCTGGCGGCGATGGCCGTGGGCATCGGCCTGCTGCTGACCCTGGGCAACGCCTATCTGCGGATCTTCCTGTCCGCCGACAAGATCACGGCGGACACCGTGCGATACGGCAACACCTTCCTGTATGTGGATTACGCCATGTACCTGTTCCTGGGCTTCATTTTTGTGGTGCGCAACTGCGTCCAGGGCATTGGCCGGTCCCGGTTTGTGCTGGGGGCCGGTGCGGCGGAGCTGGTGGCCCGGATCGCCGTGTGCCTGACCCTTCCCGCCGCCGTGGCCGGAGGCGTCGTCAGCGCCCAGGCAAATCCTCTGGCGTTTTACGCCCTGTGCGCGGCGGACCCCATGGCCTGGATCGCCGCCGACATCGTTCTGGCCATCCCCTTCTTCCGGAACATCCTGCGGAGGGATTACCGGTATATGAACATCTGAAAAAAAACAACATCCGGGCCAGAGAGGCGGGGGGCATAAGAAAGTAATATCGTATTTTGTAGGAACGGCGTGACTTTGGTCACGCCGTTTCCTGTTTCAGCAGTTCTTCCACGGGGATAAAGCCCACAAGGTCATAGGAAATGCGGATGCCCTGATACCGCTTGCCGCTGGACTTGTCCGGGGCTTCAATGTAGATTGCCTTGACAAGTTCCCGCAGCGCATACGGGGTAAGCTCGTCCAAATCCTCATATTTGCGTACCCGCTGGATAAACTGCTCCAAGTTTTCAATCTGTCGTTCCTGTACTTCAATTTCCTGCTGCAAGGTCTGGATTTCCACTTTAAGCTGCGCCTGCTCGTCCTCATAGGTCTTGCTCATCAGTGCAAACCGTTCATCAGAGAGTTTCCCGGCCACATTATCCTCATAAATGCGGATAAACAGACGGTCAAGCTCTCCCAACCGCTTTTCAGCCTGTGCCAGCCGCTTCTTGTGTCCACGGATCGCGGCTTCACTGGATAGCCGGGGCTTCTGCTCCATGACGGCACGGAAATGATCCTCATACCGGCTGACATAGGAAATCACAGTTCTCATGTGCATCCAGACCAAATCTTCCAGAACAACCGCCCGGATAAAGTGTGCCGAACAGCTTCCCGTATTGCTGCGGTAGTTGGCGCATACAAAATGATCCTGCCGCTTTTCAAAGTAGTTGGTAGTGCAGTAGCGCATTTTTGCTCCACAATCAGCGCAATAGACCATACCGGAAAACAGACTGCTCTTGCCCGTCTTTGTCCTGCGGTGACGCTGCTGACGGATTTCCTGCACCTTGTCAAAGACCTCCTGCTCAATAATCGCCGGGTGGGCGTTGTAGAAAACCGCCTGTTTTTCAATGGGCGTCTCTCTCTGCTTCTTGTCCCAGATGGAGTAGGTGTAGGTCTTGAAATTGACGGTGCATCCCGTGTATTCCCGCCGTTCCAGAATGTGAACGACCGTGTTGGTGTTCCAATGGTACGGATCGGCGGTTTCCGGGCTGGGTGTCTTGATGCCCTCGCGCTTTTTGTAGGCGGTAGGGTTAAGTACCTTTTCCTCCTGCAAGAGCTTTGCGATCTGCATCGGGCCTCGCCCTTCCATGCACAGCTTGAAAATGCGCTTGACTACCAGCCCCTTGAGGATGTTTTCGGTGGTTTTCAAATGCGTGAACCTGCCGAGATTGTCAAGGTATTCTGTCTTTTTGCGCTGGGCAAGTTCCTGAACCTTGTCAAAGGTTTCCCGGTCGATCAGCGGCTCGTGGGTATTTTCCACGACGATCCATTCCTCTCTGGGCTTCATGTACTGTCCCCGGTTTTCATAGAAGGACTGCCGTTTTGTTCCCTGCACCATGTGTCCAATGTACACCTGCCGGGACGGAATATTTTTGACCGTCTGAACGTACCAGATCACTCCGTTGTACTTTTCTGTTTTGCACGCGCCGGTATTGTACAGATAGGCAGACGGGGAAGGAACGTCTCTATCATTGAGCCGCCTTGCGATCTGCGTGACGCCAATGCCCTCGGCACGCCAACGGAATATCTGCCGGACAACGGGAGCCGTTGCCTCGTCCGGCTCCAGCTTATGCGGGTCGTCCGGACATTTGCGGTAGCCGTAGGGTGCCCACGCGCCGATGAAATCGCCGTTTTTCTGCTTCGCGGCCAGCGCGGAGCCGGACTTCCTGGAAATATCCTTGCTGTAAACCTCATTGATGAGATTTTTCAGCGGCACCAGATAACCGTCCGTGCCCCGCTGGGCGGTGAGGGTATCAAATCCATCGTTGACGGCGATGAAGCGCACGCCCAGAAAAGGAAAAATGCGCTCCAAATAATTGCCGGTCTCCTTGTAGTTTCTGCCAAAACGGGATAGGTCTGCTCGTGTAATCAAAAGACTAAAAAATATATCGCTTCCGAGAGAAAATCCCAGGTTGTAAGCCCGGGATTTCTCGGTTGCAATCACATCTGATTTATGCCTGTCAGATTGCCTTCAGTGAAGTCCTTGAACTTCCAGCATATTTCATTCGTGCCGTCAGGGTAGATATAAACAGCTTCCACAAAAGCGTTTGCCATCTCATAGGTCAGTCTAAGCTCGTTAAGGAACCGATCAAACTGTGAAGTCTGCGGTTCAGACTCTTCCAAAGATTCAAGGTCTGCAATGCGCTGTTTTGCGGTGGCAATGCTGATTTCGATGGTGCGGAGCTTTTCGTCTATAATGCGCTTATCATCAAGATAAGCTTGCTTTGTCATCACGCCGCCGGAATACTCCTCATAGCTTTTCAGCTTCTGTTTTTTCAGTTTGTCGCATTGCTTTTGGAAATCCGTCAGCATATCCATGTTCTTCTGTATCTCCGACTTCTTCTTTTTCAGGAACTTATCAGACAGATTGCCCTTTTCGTCAGCAGCCTTTAGGAAAAGCATAATGGCGTCGTAAATGCGCTGCTCGATATCTGCCGCCAAATGAATGACTTCCGTGGGACATGCGCTGTTCCTGTCGATTCTGCCGTAAGTACAGTAAAAGCCCTTCCCGCTTTTCAGAAAAGCCATGCACCTTCCGCAGTTACCGCAGCGGACAAGGGACCGCAGCGGGTAGTATGACGCCTTTGCCGGTGAACGACCTGTTTTCCTGATTACAGCCTGAGCAAGATCATATTCCTCACGGCTTACAATGGCTTCGTGCATGTTCTCCACGATGAATTGCTTTTCAATATCCTGCTTTACCGTTTTGCGGGAAAGCGGAGCAACAGTCCTGCGTTCATGACCTACAGCGCAGCCGATATAAACCAACTTGGTCAGTGTCCGATATACCATGGCATGAGACCAGTTAAGTTTGTTGGAAGAGCGCCGGTATTTCTTTGTATCGGGATGGCGCTCTATGAAATACTGCCCGGGCGTAGGGATTCCCTCGTCATTGAGCCGTATCGCTATCTCCGTGGGCGTGTTTCCGTCTATGGCAAGCAGAAATATCTTTCTGACTACTTCCGCCGCTTCCGGGTCGATGGCAAGCTTGTTTCGAATCGTCGGATGCAGTACATACCCGTAGGGCGCGTAGCCGCCCACAAATTTACCCTGCTTCATATGTAGAATCATAAGTGTAGTGATCAACCGCTTCACCAGGGAAAGCGGCGTTAATAATTGAGAAAGCCATAGCGATAAAATAACAACACTTTTCATAAACTAAGATGTCAAGTGCCTCATTGCTCCGCATTATGTTCTTTTGTTCTTCGATATTTTCACAAACATATTTTCCAATAGCGTCCAGATAAGGAACGACCTGCTGGTCATCTATTTCGACAATGTCTTCATACTTATGAAGGCAATAGTCAAGGAAATCCTTCGAAAGGATTCGATCTGTAAACTCTAAATTTAAATCGATCTGTTCAACATCTTTTCCGTGCATTCTCAGGAAAGCAGTCAAGGATGGTAGGCTCAAATATGGAGCGCTACAAGTCCAGAACCCTGGAAACACAAGTTTAGTTTTCATAATAACGGAACCTCCTGTTTTTCTATTTAGTCCTCTCCACTTTACCGTACCCAGTTATTACAAAAACTTTTTGAAAATACTGGGTGTCAGAAAAATTGTGTTCAATGATAATAACCGTTTTGTTCCTCAATTCTTCTTTTATGTTTACCCAAAGTCTTTCTTGAGTTCTTTTGTCTATCCCCACAAAAGGCTCGTCAAGAATAACAATAGGAGCTGCACAAGCAAATATCATTGCTAAACTTAGACGTCGTCGTTGACCGCCAGAAAACGTAACTGCATTCTTTTTAAGTGATGTATCTAAACCGTTTTTCCCGGGACTAAAAATATCATCATAAAGCTCAACTTTTTTGAGTATTTCTTCGATTTTATAGTCCGGAATATCCGGATCGATTCTAATAAAATTCTCTCGAATACTTGCTGGGAAAAATAGATCCTCTTGGGTAATATAAGCTATGCTTTTTCTTAATGCTTTCAAATTATACTGATTAACATTCACACCCCCGATCTCTATGCTTCCGCTGGAGCATGGAAAAAACCGCTTGATTAGTGAAACGATGGTTGATTTTCCGATGCCGCTTTTTCCTACTAACAGTACTTTTTCATGAGCGTCTATTTGGATGTTAACGTTTTTTAGGACATCATGAGTTCCGTATGAAAAACTAACGTTTGAAAACGTAATGCTGGGGGAACAAATAGAAGCAACACCATTTTCGCCAACATACTCTTCATTGTCGTTGTTATAGTACTCTATGTATCGTTCAATTCCAACTAGTGATTCATTCATATCATTAAGCGTTTGAATGATGCTAATAAACGGTTGATATAATAATTCAAGATACGAGTAGTATGCAACCAATGCTCCAATAGTCATTTGCCCACGTTGAATTAGCTGTGCTCCATAAATAAGGACACCAAGCTGGTTGAACTGGGTGACAATCTGTACCCCATTCGTTACAAAAGCTCCAGTAATAGCATATTTTAAGCTCAATCTCTTAATTACCTTGTTCCTTTTTTCTCCTGCTTCTTTTTCATAGTCCTCTGAACAGATGTTTTTCACCTGTTTAATGCTTCGAATTGTACTCATATAAAAATCAGTGAGTTTTCCGCTTTCTTCACGAGCCTTTTGAACCTGAGTGAAAAAGCGTTCCCTTGTTTTCATATAGATAATAATGAAGGCCGGAACAGCAATAAGCGAGAAAAGCGCCATGACAGGATGGATGGTAAACAAGATCACAAAAACAATTACTATCGTTCCACCAGAGGAAATTAATCTTTCTAAATAGATAGATGGAATTGTATGAAGCTGCTCTGGAGATCGCATTAGTCTATCAACTATTTCTCCGTCACCAGTGGAGTTAAAGAACTCCAGATCTTTTTTTATTATGCAAGAAAAGAGGGAGTCTCGTGCTTTAGCTTCAATATTTGCAGAAAAACGATTATACAGAATATTAGTTGCAATGCTTAACATCCTTGATATAATAATGGCGAGCCCCATGAAAATCGCAAACTCAGTGAACCTATCCCACTGATTTGCGCCTAAAACATCATCTATTAAAAATCGAATAATTAACGGCACTATAAGCGTTAGTGCTACCACACACTCTGTTAAAAGGATAAATGCAATGTTTTGCCTCATAAATGGTCTGATGTTTGGGTAGCACTTTCTCAACAACAGAAGAATCCTCTTGAGCTTCATAGCTTTATACCATCACTTTCTTATTCTGAATACTAATAAGAGGTTGTAGTCTCCCATTTCCATTCAAATGCTTTGTTTCTTCAACAAACAGAAGATATAAAGCATTCATCCTCGACCTAAAACCACTAATTTTTATTGTAGTTGTGATTGTTATTATTATTGGCTAATGACGCCACTCCCGATGCGCTAACAGCCAACGGAAGCTTAATCTGCTTAATTAAACCAAAATTCACTTTTGTACCTCCTTAACTATTATTTCTAACTATCTTCGAATTTAATCGGATACTACAACCCCTTTATATCATATGTATAACTATACAACGATTCGAAACCTGAAACAGGTTACAGCTTTTTCAAAAAAGGTTTGCAACAATTGAAAACTACAGGATATATGCTATAATTTCCACAGCAGAAAATCTACACTGCGCAGGAAAGGAGCTGCTATGAGCAGACGCTTTGACTTCCTTGTTCTTCATCTTTTGAGCAAGGAGAAAATGTATGGGTTTCAAATCATTAAAAGCTCATTGATGCTACCAACGTTGAAATCGAGATGAAACCAGAACGCTGTATCCGTTGCTGCAAACGCTGGAAAACAACGGTTATATTGCCGCAGGCCATGTTCCCATAAATGTGAAAGGGATCGAAAAGTCTATCATATAACCGGAAAGGGGCGGATATACCTTTCCAATCAAAAGGAGCGGTGGCTCAGATGTATGACCATTGCCAATAAAATAATTGACCTTTGATGTAACCTATTTGCCTTTTCCCATCGTTATATGCTTGAGGGTTCCTTGAGAGGAAGGAGAATATATGCTGGTTCTATACATGAGCTTTATAGACGACGAAATACACCGCCGTCTATTTGAGGAAATATACATCACCTACCGGAAGCAGATGTTCCTTGTTGCCCGCGCCGTGTTGAGCAACGATTCCGATGCCGAGGACGCCGTCCACGATGTTTTTCTGAAGATTGCAAAAAGTCAAATGCAGAAAATTGGCAGCATCCAGGAGGCGGCGGATGTAAGAAGCTATCTGTTGAAGGCAACTAAGCATCAGGCTATCGATCATTTACGCAAGCAGCAGCGTCAGCGGACTGTCATGAATGCGGAACGGGAGGATGCACTGAAAAGCATAGTGGAGCTGTCAGATGACCAGATTGTGGACATGATCAGCAACGGCATGGCATATGACCGCATCCTTCAGGTCATTGCGTCACTGGATGACATCTACAGGGACGCCCTGTATGCCCACTTCGTGCTGGAGCTGTCCATACCGGAGACGGCAAGCCTGCTAAATTGTAAGACAGCAACAGCAAAGCAGCGGCTGGTTCGCGGAAAAAAGCTTTTGCAAAAGCAGCTATTGGAGGAGGAAAAGATATGACCGATAACTTGTTAAAAACAGCCCTTCGGGAGGCCGCCTCCCGAGAATTTGCAGGTATACCGCAAAGCGATGGCGATATCACCTACACGTTCTCGCCTCGCTTTACCCGCAGGATGAATCGGCTTACCAAGGCTGAGAAAAGCTGGCTCTGGCGTATGACAAGCACGGCCTCCAAGCGGGCTGCGGCAGCGGGTATTGCCATGATGCTAATTGCCCTGACTGCTTGCAGCATTCCGGCCATTCGGGAGCCTGTGGCGACCTTCTTCAAGGAGACCTATGAGAACTGCGTTCGCTTTTTTACCGGAAACGCCGGAGCTGACCGAATCGCGGAGCGTTATACTCTGACGGAACTGCCCGATGGATTTGAGGCGGTCTATACCGTGGATAATGATGCGAGCTTCACTGTGGTGTACCGAAATGAGGATGGAGAGGAGATTATACTGTCACAGAGCGTAGGAGCGGATTATTGGATTGACATAGATACCCAGCACGGAACGCTTACCGAAATCGACCTGTCCGGCGTCACCGTGACCCTCTATGAAGCCGATGGCTGCATGGTTGCCCTGTGGCAGCAGGATGAGTACGCATTCGATCTCACCGTATACGGAAGCCTGGATCGGGAGCGAGTGCTCCGCCTGGTGAACTCCGTTCAACATCCATAACCTCGCAGGCCATGCGGGGCCGCTGCCGATTTGTTTGCAGCGGCCCCGTCATTTTTTTACAAAAGGCTGTAACCTGTTTCCGCAGCTGATGCGTTGTATAAGCACCAGAGGGATTTCCTCAGTGGGGGTCGCAGATTTGTCCTGCGACAAAGCAACGAAATCGAATCATAAGGAGGTTATTGACATGAAAAAGTTCGTTTCCCTTTTCCTTGTTGTGGTGCTATGCCTTTTAACGGTTCCCATGCAGGCATTTGCTTTAGAAAGCGATTTGCACGCAGAAGAACACACACAGGCAGAGCAGACAAGAGGATGCAGTCATCCGGAGATTATTGTCTATGAAACCAATCCTGACGGCTATGTATCCGTTGGCAGTAATGGGCACAAAATGCAATATAAACACAGCGGCATATGCACAAGCTGCAATCAGACTGCATCGTTGTATACTTATGGGGCTCTTGAGGCGCACGCTACGCCAAGTATCTATGCAGCCGAATGCAATGGGACATGGCAAACGCACCACTATTATTGCCGCCCGTGCGGAGGTAATGAAACAATTAGGCAAATGAGATGCCCCGCTGGACCTCATACGGGAGGTTGCACCGTTCTTCCTGTTTAACTGTTAATCATATTGTGTGGCGTCAAATTCCGCTGGCGCCACACAAAGGAACTTCTACAGAGTGAAGATAAATATGAAATCTTTCCTTGTTTTGTATAAAAAGAGGCCCTTGTTTCCCATCACGCTCTCGCTGCTGCTATTGTTTGCAGTCTCTCTAAACGTGATTGGAGCGGCCATGTTGGCGAGTGCCCATAGGCAGAGTGTGGAGATCAGTAACGAATACGTTACCATTGCTGTTCCCCCCGATAGAAGGCAGTATACATGGGAGGAGAGGGAAAACGGCATGGCAAAGGATGAACCGAGTATTCCGTACTATTTGGCACACGAGACAGCAATGAAAAGTGGTTTTGTGGAGGATGTAGATTATAGATATATCCTCGGCGCAGAGGTCATGGGAAGTAAGGCTATTTCGTCCGGGTATAGGAACGTGATGGATTATAACGCTTATTTTGACAATCCATGCTACAATATGGCCATTTTTGCGGTCAAATGTGTAAAAAGTGAGATGCCAAGCACGGATAAAGATGCTACCCTAATTGATCCTATCTCCACGGCTTATTATTTGGTTGAAACAGAAATTATCGATGTCATTTCACTCGCGGACGGCTACCCTGACATTTATGATAATACCGCACTGGTCAATGCACATGAGCACGGCGTCGAGGCGCATCAAGTTAAAGCAACCGTCCCGGCTCCGGCAACAATGCGCATATACGGAACGCTGTTTACCCCCAATGGGGAAATCCCGTTTCAGCAAGGGAGGACCTATCTGATCTATGGATTCTATCATGATTATCCTGTCGACACCATTAAAACTCCGACATCGGTTATTACAGGAAGAATTCTGGATTCCGGACGATATTTCTACCTCCTTGATGAGACAAGAAAATTTTTGCATCTCACCGGGACAGTAGTCACAAGTCCTGATTTCGAAAGGATTTATGACGATGCGCTGCAAGTAAAGCGCGATTATATGGATGATGGAACACCATATTACTATCCGAATGAAGAAATGCTTCCACGCTGGGCAGAATACAGCGGTTCTTGGGAGGAATTTCTCGCAGGCAACGAAGGGCAAGTATGGCGTGAGGAAATCATACCGCTGTGTCATGTCAACCAGAGCAGTGCAACGGTGATTCTTTCAGATAATGTACAGAGTATGTATGTTTTCAACACAGGAATAGCGGGTCTGATAGAGGGACGCTTCTTCGATGCAACAGACTATGCCGAAGGAAGCAATGTCTGCATGGTCAGTGCAGCATACGCGCAATACAATGATTATCAGCTCGGGGATAAGCTTACACTGGACCTCTACGATACCGGATTCTATGCAGGTGATGCCATACCGCGCGGACCATGCCTGCCTGAAGATCGTATGAATGTGACGGGTGAATACGAGATCGTAGGCATCTATTCCGCGCCGGAGTTTTCCCTTGGCGAACAGTTGATTTGTGCAGATACGATTCTTGTGCCAAAAAAATCCGTCCCCGGAAATGAAAGCTTTGGAAGCATTCCGGTTAACCGGTTGATGACCTCATTGATTTTGAAAAACGGGACAAAAGAACAGTTCCTTGCATATATGGATCGAGCAGGACAGAAAGATGCTTATCTGTGTTTCGATCAGAGCTTCCGTGCTGCCGAGATCAGCTTGGACGCTGTGCTTCAAAACGGACGGCAGCTCCTTTGGACTGGCGTTGCTGCATTGATCGTTGCATCTGCTCTTGCACATTTCCTCACGATGCGGCGCTTTGCACCATCGGCTAAGACCATGCGTATACTCGGCATCGACCGCAAAGTCGTGACCAGACAAGCGTTGGGCGCTTTCCTTATGATCGATGCATTGGCCGTCATTCTTGGCGCTGGTCTTTCTGCTGTACTGTTCTCAATAATCACGGAAAAAGCACTTGCACGCGCCCTTGCCCCCGATCCGCTTGTAATCATTGGCTCTGCTGCTGCGGCGTTTCTACTGCTTGCTTCATCGTCATTGCTGTGTGCAAAACTGCTTTCAAATATACCCCTTATGCAAACTGGAAAGAACAGGAGAAGGCAAAGATGAGTATGTGGCAAGCGATAATCTCCGCAATGATGCGGCGAAAACGCTGAACAATCCTTCTAATACTTATAGCATTGCTTGAAACTGGAGCAGCTATGGTACTCTGTATGCTGGCGGCACGGCAGGAAGCTGCGCTGGAGAAAACAATCGACACCACGCTTATACCCTGCGTGGTGACGGACGCATACGGGCTGAATCAGGACAACCTGCATATGGCTACAGGTTTCGTAGATTTGCTGTGCGGGCTTAGACACGAGAGAGGTTACTATCAGGACGAATATGTCGAAAACGTGCGGGCAAAGGCCAGCATCAAGCTGATCAATCCGAAAAGATACACGATGGTCTGCCTCCTGACCCCTGACTCCGATTACGCCCTGACTGCGGCTGGCGGTGGAAGCATAACACTGTTCGACGGGTGGGATGCTTCCGTGTTTTCCGGCGATTCGAAGGTGTGCGTAATCCCATGGCAGCTTGCCGGAGATGGCGAATACATAGAAATCGACAACGGTAACTTTTCCGTGAATCTGCGGGTCATAGGTACACATACAGGGCCGGCAAACAACATTTACTGTCCGTTCCATGCCATGGACTTCCATGACGGACAAAGCTATATGGTTACAGCTGACGCCTGCTCCTTCGACATCAAGGATGCACGCCACCTTGATGAGGCAAAGGCGGCACTCTATGAGGTATTTGCGGATCTGGACACCGTCGATCAATCGGGTATCCGGCCTGCATTTGCCGTTAGGATAAATGACGATATTCTCCGCAAGACATTGGAGGAAATACGCGGAAACATTAGAACGCTGCATTTGCTGGTCCCGGTGCTTTTGTTTATAGAAGGGGCTGTAAGCTTCTTCGCCGCGTATCTTTCCACCCAAAGTCGGCTGCGGGAATATGCCGTGATGCGCTGCCTCGGTATGACGCGCGGGAGAATTTTCCGCTTGACGTTCTGCGAGTATTTTACGCTCGCAATTGTGGGAGCAGCTTTCGGAACTGTCACCGGAATTGCAATCACCGGAACGCTTTCACCCCAAATGCTGCTGTACGGAGCCGGTGCAGTCTCCGCATTTATGATTGGAACCTCAATGTCCATCTCTCGTATCACGCGGATAAATGTAATGATGCTTATGAAAACGGAGGAATAGAAGATGGAGAGTCT
Source organism: Brotocaccenecus cirricatena (assembly GCF_020687045.1). Taxonomy (NCBI): domain Bacteria; kingdom Bacillati; phylum Bacillota; class Clostridia; order Eubacteriales; family Oscillospiraceae; genus Brotocaccenecus; species Brotocaccenecus cirricatena. The sequence goes on along the minus strand of NZ_JAJEPW010000040.1, from coordinate 12,114 downwards.
CCTTGTAAAGGATGTAACCTACAGTTACCGCAACAAGTATCAGACAGTGCACGCGCTGAGTGGCGTCAGCGTCGAATTCAAGCCGGGCAAAATGTACGCTATCATTGGCGCTTCAGGCTGCGGAAAGACAACCTTCCTTTCGCTGTTAGCAGGACTCGACGTGCCGGAAACCGGAAGCATCAAATGGGCTGGCGAAACAACCGCCACAATGGATCGTGACCGCTACCGGCGGGAAAGCGTTTCGGTGATCTATCAGAACTTCAATTTGTTCCAACACCTTACCGCGCTGGAAAATGCCGCCTATCCGCTGTATATGAGGAATATGCAGAAAAAAGCAGCGGAATCGGAAGCAAGAGAAAAGCTTTTTGCAGTAGGTCTAAACGAGGAGCACTTCAACCGGCTGCCTAATATGCTCTCCGGCGGCGAACAGCAGCGCGTGGCGATTGCAAGGGCACTTGTATCTGGCAGCCGGATCATCCTTGCAGATGAGCCCACAGGCAACCTTGACAGTGAAAACGGCAGGAACATCGTGGAGATATTGAAGCGTCTTGCTTACGAGGAGGGCTGCTGCGTGGTGATTGTGACGCACGACCCCGCTGTGGCAGCGGAGGCGGACATTACGGTAAAAATGCAGGATGGCAGGCTGGCGGAATGACAGGCCTACCGAGCACCCGTAATTTTTACAAAAAGCTGTAACCTGTTTCCGTAGCTGATGCTTTGTATATATAGATGGGCAACATAGCATGGTTGCTGTTTTGCAAAGGTGTACCAAGACAATACATGGAGGAGGAAGTGTATATGATCAAAAAGAGAAGAATTCTACCCAGCCTTATAATCGCCATTATCCTGATACTTAGTTCATCAACAAGTGCGTTTGCCGTTTTCTCATATGAACCGAAATTCAATAATACTATAACAGCGAACAGCGTTGCATCTATTTCGGATGGCGGATTGTTGACCATAACCAACAAATATCAAGGTATTAAGGGGACAACAACCAAAGGTGAAATTACAACATATATTGAGAAGAAAACGATGGGATTCTTCTGGACGCGAGTTGATATTGGACAACCTGACAACCAATGGCATGATGTTATATACAACTACATGTATATCGGTGATCATACGTTCCAATTGGCTTCTCACGGCACCTACCGAATTACAGTCATCTATGTAATTTCTGGTACAGGCGGAGATCCGGACACTATTACTCGAACAACAACGAAAACGTATTAGTATCAGTAGAATACCAAATTCCTATCTATCCCTCAGTGCTTACATCATCGTAGAAAGGAGTTTTGCGTGAAAAACAAATATGTTGTAGCCATGACCGGGTTGGTGGCTGCGCTGTTGCTGTTAGGAGCGACAACAGTTTTTGCCGCCATGTCGCCGAACTATGCGACAAACTCCCACGAAGACATGTCCATTTACTACTATGGATATGTTCAGTGTCAACCATCATATGTCGAAAATGGAAACCACGCTGCGCGCGGTTACATCCGTTATTGGCGTTATGATTTACAGGGAAATATTGTGAACGATACAGGGAGGCTTTATACCGCTTATGGGAACGGTCCCAATGACGGACGTATCTTGAGCCGAAGCCATACCTATACGGACTCCATTATTCCCAACCCCCATAAGACACAGTTCAGATACGGATTTGATTGGGTTCCTCATGGGTCCGGCATCTGGCCTGTGAATGCTCCACCAGTTGTCGAATAGCACTTTAGAACTATACACTTGATGTAAGCACTGAGGGATACATACGAATCGAAAACGGAGGATTATTATGGGAAAAAGAAAGGGAGAATGGCTGTCGTTTATGGCGCTGCTTCTGGTGTTCATGCTAACGACCTTGTTCTTTTATATGGTTTATACTATGCACTACGATTCCGCATCCGATGATTTTACCGGGTTTACCGTGTTCGACTATCAAAGTGAACCGGGCGCACAAGCGAGCGCAGAGCTTGGAACGCTGCGGGAGGATTTGGACGACTGGGCAAGACGAAATCAAGCCGTGGTTTTTTACAAGGGCTTTTCGTCAGCCGGAATTGCCGCTTTGGACTATGCGGGATGGTTCCAAAGAACCTGGCAGACGCCCTTTGATGGCCGGGAAGCCAAGACCTCCCTCGTCCAAAAAGGAAGCAGAAACCTGCACGCCTATATGAAGGGTGATACGCTGTTTCCCGGAACGTATAACTATCACATTCTCGGGGAGTTTGATGGAAACCGCTCCCCCACCTTCCAAGGTGACGCATTCTTTTATTATCCGCTGATGGATATTACCGATTTGCAGGGTCTGCTGTTCACAAACGTAGACAGCGGCGAGAGCCTTTCCGAATTAACAAGCATAGTCGAGAAAACCGGCAGGAGTATCGAATATCAGACCTACACCGACAGCAATTTGAATATCCTTGAAGTCCTGAAAAAGATGTTTATGGATGATTTCGTGTCCCGGTCTTTGCTGTTTGCCTTCCTCGGGCTGGTGTTCTGCGCCGTATTCGCAATGTCCATGATGTATCGGGAAAGCAACCGCTTCATGGTCATACACCACCTGTATGGCGCGGCCTATGCATACCTATTTGTAAGGCTTCTGCTTCGCCTGATGTGCATCGCGGTATTGGGAACGGGCCTTGGATATATACTCGGGAGAACGCAGCTTTACTTAATACATAGAGCGGCGTATCTGAATGTTGCCGTATTAAGCGGCGTATGCAGCATCTTGTTTATATGTGCGGTTCAGACGATATGTTTCCTAAGTTGGCAGCGAAAGCATCGCGGAATGGAGGGGCGTTACTGATATGGTATGGAAGCAGATACTCAAAGACCTCCGAAAGGAATGGGCATGGGCCTTCTTTTACACCGTTGTGGCGACGATGATCGCCATGGCGATTCTGTATCTTTCGGTGAGCTTTTCCTCGGTGCAGAGGCAGTCAGCGGCCATTCGCTCCTTTATCCGTCAGAACGTGGTCATGTTTCAGATGAAAACCGTACAGATGGAGCCAAACCCGGAGGGCGCTGCATCCCCAAACAAGCAGCAGCAAAAGCCCGACGCTGTTTTGGATTATTTGCAGCATAACCTGTCCGCAGATGGGAAGGCCGGCAGCTTTGTCTTTGTCGGCAACGACGGCTATGTGGACAAAAAATATACACAGATACTGATTCTTTTCGGGCAGTACAGCACTCTGGCAGGGCTGCACTATGACGGGGATATGGCGCTCTTTGTTCCCGAAGCTCACCGTGAAGATGCAGGCGGCAGCGTTACGATATCGGGCAGGGAAATAGAGGCTGTTACCAATGCAGGAGTGCACTTTGATCTGTTCCATCCGCTGTATTATATGGAGTCGGGCGATCCCCTGCTGTCCGACACCCTGATCCTTTGCACCAGGGACTTTCAAACGGTCAATAAGATGTTTCCATGGTGGGGGTTGAGCGGCGAGGTCTTTGGACGGATGGTTCTCGTAGATCCGTCCGATGCAGAAATTGAACAGCTCCAAAAATTGTTCTACGAGCAGACAGGAATACTGTATACGGGAATCTCCACAGAGGATTTTACGCAGATAACCACCTCTGCTTCGATCCGCGCCCACAGACTGTATATTCTGTTTTATCTTTTGTCTGGCGCTCTGCTGGTCATTCTTCTGATCTGCAATATCATTCGCATCATTGAAACCCATGTGGCAGAGTACACGGTGCACCACCTTTACGGTGCTCCGATCCGTACCATTCGGAGGCGGGTGGGCGGCTTCGTGCTGGTGCTGCATATACTTCCAATCATCGGGATCGTATTTGTCATGTTCCGAAACGAAATGGCGCTGTGGTATGTTTTGCCGCTGTGCATGGCATTTGTTGCCGGCTTGTGCCGGTTTGCGGCCGTGTACGCCGGAAAACGAATCGGGACAATGAATAGCTTGCAGAATCTAAGGAGGGACTACTGATGGCTTTATTATCTGTTCAAAACGTCAGCAAAACATTCAAGGACCACGACTACCGGGTTCACGCCGTCAGAAATGCTTCGCTGGAGGTTCATCGGGGCGAGATGATCGCCATCATCGGTCCCTCGGGAAGTGGAAAAACCACGCTTCTAAACCTAATGGGCATAGTTGTTGCGCCCGATTCCGGCGAGGTATATGTGGACGGGCAAAAGGCAAGCGATATGAGTGACGCCGTGCGATGCAGAATACGCAACCAATACTTCGGATACATCGTGCAGGACTTCGCCCTGATTGAGGAGGATACCTCCATGCAGAATATTCTTGTTCCAACGCTTTACAGCAAGCATAAAAAGAGTTCAAAGGAGTATCGGGAGATTATCAACAGCATGGCGGAGAAATTGCAGATTGCGGATAAGCTGAAAAGCACCGTAAAGCATCTGTCGGGCGGCGAACGGCAGCGGGTTGCCATCATTCGCAGCATGGTCAATGACCAGAAAATCATACTGGCGGACGAGCCGACCGGATCGCTGGACAAGGACAATTCCGCCATCGTGATCCATTGCCTGCGTGAGCTGGCTCACGATCTGCAAAGAGCCGTGGTGATCGTGACACATGATCCGGATGTTGCACGGCAGTGCGACAGGACGTTTCTTCTGGCCGACGGTAGCCTGACCCCGTGTGCATTGTAGCTTGCGAGGCTTTGGCAAGCAAGGTCTTTTGGAGCCAAAAGACAGCAGGCGGAGACTCTGACGAGTCCCCGCCTTTTGCTTGATGGGGCGTTCCCCATACCCCCTGTAACACAGATTTCATCTGTGGCTGCGCGATCTGCCATCTCTATTTTTCCTCGCGCTGCCGCTCGGTGGTCTGCCGGTTCTGTTCGTTCAGCCCCAGCAGATAGGCGGCGTTCGCCTTGTGGATCAGCAGCTCCCGCATCTGCTCCTGCGCCCGGTGGTACTCGGCGTAGGCCGCCTTTTTCTCTGCCAGCAGCCTTGCAAATTCCTCGTTCAGGCTCCTGACCGTGGGCAGCTTTTTCAGACCGAACGCATCAAAGGCTTTCTTCGCCGCCTTGTGGATGAGGATATCCCCCTCATGCTCCGCAAGGTATTTTTTCGAGTATCCCGCCTTGCGGTAGCCGGTGTAAACGCTGCGGGTTCTGGAATAGTTCATGATGTGCGTCCGCAAAGTCTGTATCTCGCTCATACGCGCTTCCGCCGCCTTTATGGCCGCCTTCAAATCATAGAACCGCTTCTCCGCATCGGCGGCGGCATTGACAAGTGCGTCGAAATCGGCAAAGCCCTTTTCCTCCAGATATATCAGCGTCTTTGCCATCTGCTTGAGCTTTACCACCTTCATCGCCTGATCGTAGCGGTTTCCCTTACATTGCCGGAGAGGTACTCGTCAGCGGTCTCCCAGCGCTTATTTTCGGGATTGCGGAAGATAACTCCTCGAAGATCGGAGGCGAGAGCGTCCTCATCCTTGCCGGTAAGCTGCGCCATATAGTCCATGTCCACGCAGGCTTTTTCCGAGATGGACAGCGCCAGCGCCTCCGAAGCGGTATCCACGCTGGTCACTGCCTCGTGCGCCCGAATGGTTCGCCTGGTGAACATATCCGCCTTGCGCTTGAGGTTTTTGTCCTCGTCCAGCTCCTCCAGAGAGCAGAGCAGATAGTAGGAGCTGTCCTCGGCAAAGGCCAGTGCGTTGGCGCGTGAGTTAATAAGCCCATACTTTGCGGTGAATCCGTCGTATAGGGTGTTCAGCTCCGCCTGCGTCTGCCGGATGGTTTCATCCGAAATAAAGCCGTCCATCTGCTGAGAGATGAGCTTCTGCACGCAGTCCCGCAGCTCCACCATGCCCTTGGCACGCTCCTTTGCGGTGGCGTTGAAGTCGGGCTTGGTCATGATGCTGTTCTGCCGGTAGTACAGCTCCCCGTCCACCACGGTGTAGGAGAAGTTCCGCACATTCGGGTCTGCCGGGATGGTCTCCACGATGGTCTCATCCTCGCCCAGATCGGGCAGCTCCGCTTCCGCATAGGTTCCACGGATATTCCGAATTGCGCCGCTGAGCTGCTCCGCAAGGTCTGCGCCATCGATGGGCGCAACGGTAAAGTCCTGCCTGCCGTACTGCGTGCTTTCCGAGGTCTGCCGTCCCAGCACCATATCGGGATTGTCGAGGAAATACCGGTTGATGGCAAAGCCGTCCGCATTCACTCCCAGGTGTACCCAATCGGGTTCGATCTCAATGGGTCTGTCCCGCTTTTGAAGAAAGATAATATCCGAAACGACATCCGTACCGGCGTTGGCGCGGAACGCATTGTTGGGCAGGCGGATCGCGCCGAGCAGGTCTGCGCGTTGGGCGATATACTTCCTTGCGGCGCTGTCCTTGGCGTCCATGGTATAACGGGAGGTGACGAAGGCCACCACGCCGCCCGGACGCACCTGATCCAGCGCCTTGGCAAAAAAGTAGTTGTGGATGGAAAAACCGAGCTTGTCAAAAGCCCGGTCGCTGACCTGATACTGTCCAAAGGGCACGTTGCCCACGGCCAGGTCGAAGAAGTCCTTCCGGTCGGTGGTTTCAAAGCCCGCCACGGTAATATCCGCCTTGGGATAGAGCTGCTTTGCGATGCGTCCCGTGATGGAATCCAGCTCCACGCCGTAGAGCCTGCTGCTTTTCATGCTCTCCGGCAGCATACCGAAGAAGTTGCCCACGCCCATGCTGGGTTCCAGAATGTTTCCGGTCTGGAAGCCCATATTCTCCACCGCGTCGTAAATGGCGCGGATGACGGTGGGGCTGGTGTAGTAGGCGTTGAGGGTGGAGGCACGGGCGGCGGCGTATTCCTCCGGGGATAGCGCGGCGTACAGCTCGGCAAATTCGTCTTTCCAGTTATCCTTGCTTTCATCAAAAGCGTCCGCAAGGCCGCCCCAGCCCACGTAACGGGATAAGACCTCCTGCTGTTCCGGGCTGGCCTGCAAGCCCTCAAATTCCAGCTCTTGCAGGAGATGGATAGCCGCCATATTTGACCGAAACTTTGCTTTTGCGCCGCCGACGCCGAGGGCATCATCGGTGATGTGGAAATTCTGCGCGTTGCGGTGGCTTGCTGCCTTGAAGTCCGCATAAGCGGCCTGCTCCGCAGCGTCGGCGCTGGGAAAGCCCTGCCACTCGCCGTCAATGGAAATGGACACCGCATGACGGTGTGCGGAAGGCTCGTCGATCTTGGCCTGCAAAGTTGCATCATCGGGGTCGGGTACAAATTCGCCCATTTCCGAAAGTGCCGCTCGGCCTTCCTGTTCCAGAAGCAGCGCTTCTTCCTCGCTCACGGCAGGAGGTTCAGGCTCGGCGGGTTCCGCAGAGGGTGGGTCATGCTCCGGCTCGTCAAAGCGCAGGGTGCGAATCTCCACATCATAGGGAAGGTTGTTTTTGTCGGCGGGATATACCGCCACGGTTTCCTCTGTGTAAGCGGGTTTTGGTTCTTTTTCGGGGACAGCCGTATTCTCTGCGGCGGTCTTTTCCGGCTGCGGATACCGCTCCATGAGCCGCGCGAAGCTCTCCCTGCTCTCCGCACGGGAGATGGGATAGAAAAGTGTCGGGTCGCTGAGGGTAATATCAAAGACGCCGATGCTCTCGATGATATAGGGCTTGCCGTTTTCCAGATACACCGTATCGCCTACGGAATACGGGAACGGCTGCGGGGAGGGAGCCGCTTCGGGAACGTCTGTAACTGCTTCCTCTGGTTCATGCCAGCGGTATTGCTCCACATCCTCATCCGAAACATGGATGAGGTCGCTGAAATCGAGGTTTTCCAGCTCGTTGGTAATAAGCTCCTGCAAAGAGCCGTACTGCCGGGTTTCCAGATGCACGTCGTCCAGATAGCGCTCCAGTCGGTAATTCACAAGGTCGATGTTCACCTGAATGGGAATCTCATCGTCGGTGACGGTGGTGTAGGCGACGCCGATCTTCGCCGGGTCGCTGAAATCCGCCTCTGAGCCGTATTCGCTCCGGCAGAAGTCGGAAATCAGCCCCTTTGCCCGCTCTAAAAGCGCCTGCTCCGCCTGTCCTTGCAGCTCCAGCCGGTACGCCTCCGCCTGCCATTCGCTTGTAAATTCCTCGGTCACGCCGTCCGCGTCCACATGGTAGCCGTGGTTTTCATCGTCCCATACGGCGTACAGAGTGCGGAAGCCCCGGTCAAGGCTTACCACATGGAAACGGTCTGCGGGGATAATGCTTTCTGCGGTCGGCTCACGTCCCGCTACCTCTGCGTGCGCCCGTTCATCCGGGTAATCGCCGTAGATACGCAGATACTTCCGTGCCTGCTGGTCGTAGATGGCTGCGCCGTCATACGCAAAGCCGTCGCTTTCCATCGTGCCGTCCACATAACCCTGTGCGGCTTTTTCTGCTTCTTCCAGCGTTTGATAGTCCCGTTTCTCATCAAAGCCGTTTTCAAAGTGATGATACACTACGACCTGATACTGTGGTGCCATTCGGTCGGCATAATCATCAATCATTTCTTTCGTCAGCCATTCCGGTTTTTGGGGGAGCGCGTCATACAGCTCCCGCATTTTGACGATCTGTGCATAGACGCTGCCCGCCCACAGATGCTTTTCTGCGCGATTGCCTGCGCCAAGAAAGTATTCGCAGTCTGCCCGCAGCCGGTCTAAAATCAGGTAATTCCGGTTCTGCTCCAACACAGACTTTTCTTGCTCTGTGAAGAATTTATCCTCGCGGATAAGCTGTGCGATACGCCGCTGCACCTTCGACCATGTCAGTTCGGCGGTTTCCGGGCTTCCGGCACGGATGATAAAAAGGCTTTTGCTTTCATTCCCTCCATACTCGCGGGCGAGCCATGCGGCGGTTTCTTTTTCGCGCCCGTGCTGCTCCATATACCGCACTACGGCGTGTTTGCTCTCGATATTTCCGTTCCATGCACGGAGTGCATCGTCTATATCGTCCTGCGAGAGCGGACGCAGCAGATCATGGAGCCGCTCATAGGTTCCCTCAAAAACCTCTCGGTGCAGGCGGCTGCGGAACTCCGGCATATCCGAGAATAGCCGGATAAGCTCCATATCTTTTGAATTGAGAACGGCGCGGCGCACGGCGGCATTACACTCGATTTCCGCATTTTCCCGGTCGGAGTGACCGCAGGCGTTGCGATAGGCTGTATCCTCCGAAACCGCTGCCATCACCACCGGCCTGTAATGCTCCAAACGTTCCTGCACCGTGGGCTGAACTTGCTCTGCGGCGGGGTCGCGGAACACCCTCGTGCCGTCCGCGCCGAACTCTGCTTCATAAGCATTGATGGCGGCCTCCGCTTCATGGTCAACGGAACGCAGGGTGTAGGTGCGCCGCTCTGGGCTGTTTTCGCCCTTTGTGGAAATGGTCACATCGTACTTGTCTCGCAATTCCTCTACATATTGCTCTAAATCGTGCGCCGGAACGCCGCACATCTCCACACGGCCAGCGCCGGGTATCGCTCTTTTGGTAAGGTCGAGGTCAAGCAGCTCCGCTGCCTGCTTTGCGTCCTCGCCGTACAGCTCAAAGAAATCCCCCACCTGAAACAGCACGATGTTGTCCGGGTAGGCTTCCTTTACGGCATTGTAGTCATTCCATGCTGTGCTTCGCTCTGCGGTCTGCCGTTGAAGCTGCTCAAAGCGTGCCTTTTCCTCCGGGGTCAGGAAACGGCCTTTTCGGATCAGCTCGGAGATACGCTTGGCAACGTTCGCCCAGTTCAGTTGAATTTCCGGGCAGTCCTGCTTTTTCAGCACGATGCCCTTGCCGCTGTGGTCTTCGCCGCTGTGGGTAGCGCCGGATACCGCGTGGGAGCTGCCCCCGACGCCGTATTCCTTTTTCAGAAAGTCCGCCTGTTCCTTGGAGGTATGCTTCTCTTTGAAATAGGCGTAGATGCGCCCCTTGCCCCCTTCAATATTGCTGCCGCGAGTCAGGGTCGCGGCGATCTCGTCCTCCGTAATGAACCGCTGTACAGCGGGAATCTCCTCCATTTCCGTACTGTACTCTTTACGCGGCAGATTCAGCTCCTGCAAGCCCTGCTCGATATTGTCCGGCTTGTGGTAATGGAAGCGCAGCAGGCTCCTGTCCTTCCGGTAGTCGGTCTGGAACTGCATAAAATCTTCCAGAAGAACCTCACGGAAAGCCGATTCCGCCAGCCGCTCGGCAAGCCGCGCCGTTTCCTCCGGGAAACCGCCGCCCCGCATATCCGACAGGCAGGAGAGATAGCCCTGCGCCCGTGCCTTTTCACTTAAATCCTGCCGTAGATACCAGATAGACTGCGCCAGCTCCGTGCGCTCATGCCCCGGTGCTTCCGCAAGCTCCACGTTGGCGGCATATTCGCCCTGCTCCAAAAGCTGTCCGATGCGCTCCGCCGCCTCCTGCCAGCTTACGACCTTTGCAGAGGTCAGGTGTCTTGCCGCGTCCCCATTGGCGATGTGAATGCCGTCCTCTGCGTACCACGCGGAATATCTGCCGTTTTCGGTGACGACGCCGTTGCCGCCGTGGAAGCTGCTTTGAAGAAACGCCGCGATTTCTTCCACGCTCTTGCCCTTGGAGAACTCCGTGGCGATCTTCATGCGGGCATAGTCGGCGTTGCCCTCCATACGCAGAATGTGGTCGATATCCGACTGCGGGATGGACATGGAAAAAGCGGAGGGCGTGTAGCTCTCCGCTTCTGCGATATATGCGATTTGCTCTTCCTCCGTGGGGAACAGGCTCAGTTGGTATGCCTGCGGTATCGGAGGCTGCGCCGGTTCCGCTTCCGGCGCGTCATTGGTCAGTTGTACACCAGCTCGCTGAGGATGATCTCCTCGGCCTGCGCTTTCAGGCTGTTCATCAGCCCCACCCATTTCATCTGGTCGCGGGCTTTCAGCTCCTCCGTCACGCCCGCCGACTTCATCAGCTCCGGCATCATCTGCTCCAGCCTCCGGTTCGCCGTCTCGTCGATCTCCCGCAGATGCGGGAACAGCTTCTCCGACAGCACCAGACGGCTGTACAGCCCCGGTCTGTGCTCCTGAAGGTAGCTCCTGCGCAGTCTCCCGTACTTGCCCAGGGGTCTCGCGTTCTCCAGCGTCTCACTCAGCGTCAGATCGGGAATCAGGTAGTCCCCGTTCTTGGTGTAGGTCAGCTCTGTCATGGCTATGGCTCCTTTCTGCGAGTTTCTCGCGCTCGTAATTCTTGATGGTGACTTCGATCTGCCGCAGCACCTCTCCGTTGATCCTGCTCACCGCCGTGCCCAGCTCGGCGGCGGCTTCCGGGGTGTTGAAATCGAAGATGCTCAGGAAATCCTCATGCTCGAAGCGGTCGTCCGCTTCAAGCCCGCAGCGGGACATGAGCGAGTAGGCGATGCTGACGGCGGCGGCGCTTTGGAAGGCCGCTCCTACGTTGAACTCATCATATCCGTAAAGAAAGGAATCGTCAACGATGGCGAGGTCATCGGATGCTCTTCGCAATGCGATTCAACACGCCTTTCAGAATGTTTCGCCTTCTGACTGTTCAGGGTGGTTCCGTTCATGTGGATATGCGCTTTAATTTTGAAAAATGCTATAGAAGACCACGCGCCGGTTTTGAATATAACGTTAGTAACATTCGCTTTACCATTAGTAACATCGGTTATAGCTGCTCCTTGAATTTCTCAAGCTGCCCGATCAACGCCTGAATATCTGCTTTCAGCGCAGCGGAATCCGGCGCGGTGGAGGTGGCAGCACCAAGGACAAGGTAGTCGATGGATACACCAAACAGTTTCGAGAGCGCAATCGGCACATCGACCGAGCAGCCTCTCTTTCCGGACTCGATGAAGCTGATATAGCCGTGGGAAACATTCATATGTTCTGCCAGATCATCCTGCGTGAAGTTCTTTGCGATGCGAAGCTCACGAATCCGCGCTCCGCTGGCCTTCGTGTTGTAATACATAAAAACCTCCGTGAATTTGAAATGTGGGAATTTCAAACTCACGGAGGCGGAGAACGGCAATGAAGCCCTAAAGACGCAGAAAAGCCCGCAGCATGATTGCTGCGGGCAGAATGGGGCGATTTGAAGCTGTGGTTGGGCGGCGCAGCCGGAAGAGGCCGCAGGGCATACGGGGCGCTTACAATCGCGCCCCGTAAAAATGAAAATAAGAGTTCCGGCAGGAGCCATGCCCCTGCCGGCATACAGCCGCCCATAAAGACCACCCGTC